>NZ_JBMHHY010000016.1:0-263450 GCF_049739465.1 Embleya sp. AB8 | reverse complement strand
GGCAGTGACGGCCACGTAGTGGACGGGCAACAACGGATGCGGAGCACCAAGCAAAGACCCCGGCCCCGGAGGGGACGTGCAACGACGAGACGGTGACCGCCGTCACGACCCGGCCCCGCCGAACGGACCCAGGGCCAACCACGGCACCAGCCCCACACCACGACGCCCAACCCGCCAACCGCCCCCGACCGCGAGCCGGCAAAGCCGACCCGGGCAGCAACGGCCACATAGCGGACGAGTTCCGATTGGCGAGCACCTGCGCCTGATGCGGCAGCATCATGCACGACACGATCGGACTCCGATGCCCGCGCTGACTATCGCGCCAGGCAGGCCGGGCAAAGGGGTGGAGAGGTGATTGCCGCGCCTGATACCGTCGGCAGCGTGTCCAGCCCCGAATCCGACAGATGACGGCCGCCGGTAGTCCGGTGGCCGACCCTTTCCTGTCGACGAGCTGAACCCGCCGCGCCGCCCGAATGGGCTGCGGATGCGGGTTCGGGTGTGCTTGGGCATGTTGGCATGTTCGCCACCGACGTAAGCACGTCCCTCGCGTGACCACATCATGACGTCACATCGCGTCGCATTACCTAGCGTCACGTCACGTCACGTCACGTCATGTCTGGTCACATCGTGTCTGGTCACGGACGTCACCGGCTTCGCGAAATCCTCCCCCTCCCAATCATTCGGTCGGGTCCAACTGACGTTCATGGGGTTTCGTCATGCCAATTGCCGTGTATGTGCTCGGGCTTGCGGTCTTTGCCCAGGGCACCTCGGAGTTCATGCTGTCCGGCCTGCTTTCGGGCATCGCCGATGACCTGCACGTATCCATTCCCACCGCCGGGTTGCTGACCTCGGCGTTTGCGATCGGGATGGTGGTGGGCGCGCCGGCGATGGCGTTGCTGAGCCGCAATCGGTCGCGTCGGCGTGCGCTGTTGTTCTTTCTGGGTGTGTTCATCGCGATCCATGTGGTGGGCGCGCTGACCCCGAACTACGCCGTATTGCTGGCGACTCGGGTGGTCGGCGCGCTCGCCAATGCCGGCTTCTGGGCGGTCGCCCTGGCCACCGCTACCGACCTGGCCGGCCCGGAACGGCGGGCCCGGGCCACATCGGTGGTGGTCGGTGGGGTCACCCTCGCGTGTGTGGCGGGTGTCCCCGCCGGCGCACTGCTCGGTACCTGGTGGGGGTGGCGGGCCGCGTTCTGGGCGGTGGCGCTGATCTCCGTACCGGCCGTCGTCGCCATCGCCCGTACCATCCCGAACCGCCGACCGGAAACGGGCGATCCGGTGAGCACACGTGACGAACTCCGCGCCCTGGCCACGCCGTTCCTCCTGCCGGCACTGCTCCTGTGCACACTCGTCCAGGGGGCGACCTTCTGCTCCTTCTCCTACCTCGAACCGGTCGTCACCGAGGTCGCCGGACTCGGCTCGCGGTGGGTGCCGGTTACGCTCGCGCTCTTCGGGGCGGGCTCGTTCGTCGGGGTCACCATCGTGGGCCGGATCGTCGACGCGCGCCCGACCTTGGTGATCCTGCTCGGGATGACGGCCCTCGCCGTCGGCTGGACCGCCTTCGCGTGCGCGGCGGCCCACCCGGTCCTGGCCATCACCCTCGTACCAATCATGGGCATGTTGTCCTTCGGCACCGGAACGGCGTTGATCGGCCGAGTACTTCGCTTTGCCCCCGCTTCCTCCACCCTGGCCGGCGCATCCGCCACGGCGGCCTTCAACGTAGGCGCCGCCGTCGGCCCCTGGGTGGGTGGCGCAGCAATCAACACCAACCTGGCCTACCGCGCCCCCCTATGGGTAAGCGCCACCCTGATGCTGACGGCTCTGACAGTAGCCATCCTGACTCACCGCACCCAACCATCCACCGACGCACCATCACACAACGAACCAAGCTCCAGCCCGGCCGGCGCTTGAGGCCACTCGGCCGGAGGCCGTCCAGTGTCGCCACCACGCCGGCCGGGCCGGAACTCTCAGCCCGGCCGGCGCTTGAGGCCGAAAGCGGCCACGTGCCCCGTCACCCCACCCCCGCCCGCGCCAGCACCCGCATGGCGCCCGGCGAGAGGCGGCTCATCCACCACCCCACCCGCGCCTCCGGCGTGACCGGCACCACCGCCCGACCCCGTCGGATCGCCCGGACGATCTGGTCGGCCACCTTCTCCGGCGGGTAGTTGCGACGCGCGTACAGGTTCGAGAAGCGTTCTCGGCGGGCGGACTGTTCGACCTCGCTCACCCCGGAGAAGGTCGTGGTACGCGTGATTCCGGTGTTCACGATGCCCGGGCAGATCGTGCTCACCCGCACCCCCGACCCGGCCAACTCCGCCCGCAGGCAGTCGGACAACATCGCCACCGCCGCCTTGCTCGTCGCGTAGGCCGCCAACATCTTGGCCGGCGTGTAGGCCGCCGCCGACGCCAGGTTGACGATGTGGCCACCCTCGCCGCGCTCCGCCAACAACTGCCCGAAGGCCCGGCAGCCGTGGATGACCCCCCACAGGTTGACGTCCAGCACCCGCTTCCACTCGGCGTTCGTCGTGGCCAGGAACGTCCCGGAGTGCCCGACGCCCGCGTTGTTGACCACGATGTCCGGCACACCGTGATCCCGCGCCACCTCTGCGGCGAATGCGTCCATCGCCGCACCGTCGGCCACATCCACGCGATACGCGTGCGCCGAACGCCCGTACAGCCGGGCCAGTTCGGCCGTCCGCGCAGCCGCCCGCAGGTCGATGTCGCACACCACGACGTCCGCCCCCTGCTCGGCGAACGCCACCGCCGTGGCCCGCCCGATCCCACCGCCCGCCCCGGTGACCACCGCCAACCGGCCCACGAACGGGTCCCGCCCGACCGGGCGTTCGCGATGCCGAGCCGCCTCGAGGGAGGGCGTCGACGCGCGGTGCTCGACGTACCCGACGAACTCGCGAGTCATCCGCGCCACCGTTTCACCCTTCTCCAGGAGCGCCGACCAGTGCCCGGCCGCGATGCTCCGCCGCCACAACCGAGGCGCCCACCGCTCCAGTCCCTCGGACAACGCGGCGCCGACATAGGGATCGTCGGTGAGCGTGATCAGTTGCACCGGTACGGTCGTCTCCCGTCGCCCCGGCAGCAACATCCGAGGCAGCATGTTGGCCCGATACAGCCCGATCCCGCGTACCGCGTCGTCGGCGAGCGTCGGCTGCGGGTGGCCCGCCCTCGGCTGGATCCCCTCGGCCCGCGCCAACACCCGCCCCCACCGCCCGGCCAGCCCCAGCCGCCAGGTCGCCGGCGCGAGCACCGGCAGGTGGAACACCGTGATGTACCACGACCGCACGGACTGGGCCGCCAACTGCCGCAGATGCCGGGGCGTCGGCCGAGCGAATCGACTCCGCGCCCAATGCCCGACGTGGTCCAGACACGGCCCCGAGATCGAGGTATACGACGCGATCCGCCGTGGCGCGGCCCGATCCGTGACCGCCTCCCACGCCTGGATCGACCCCCAGTCGTGCGCGAGCACATGCGCCGGCCGATCCGGGCTCACCGCGTCCAGGACCGCGAACAGATCGGCGGCCAACTGCTCCAGCCGATACCCGTACCGATTCCCCGGCGCCCCGGAAGCCCCGGCCCCGCGCACGTCGTAGCGCACCACCCGGTGATCGCGAGCCAACTCCGCCGCCACGTCGTCCCACACGTGATGCGTATCCGGATACCCGTGTACCAGAAGCACCAACGGCCCGTCCACCGCCCCCTGTTCGTACACCGCGAGGGCAACCCCGCCGGAGACCACCGTCCGGGTACGCACCCCGCCGAGCACAGCAGAAGTAGAAGTAGAAGTAGGAGCAGCCGAAGCCGAAGCCGAACCGGAAGCGGAAACAGCCGCCGTCATCGCGCCCCCGCCTCCCGCACCCGACGCACGTGCGGCAGGTCCTCGTCCAGCCAGAACGCGTCGTCGTCCGTCACCACCAGCAACTCCTCGAACTTGGCCCCCACTTGCCGCAACGCGATATGTGGTTCCACCGCCCACAACCCCGGCGTCGGCGGATGCGCGGAGGCCCGTCCGTCCGCCCACAGCGGCGAACGTCCGTGCAGCCGCTCGCCGATCAGCTCCCGCCCGAGCGTGCGCAACGTCCGTACGCCGAACCCGAACACGTTCACCCCCACCGGCCGACGCAACGTCACCCGGGTGACCCGATGTCCGATCACCCGCCCGGGATACACCCGATGCCGGTTGTCGTAGCCCTGTTCGAGGATCAACGCGTCGACCGCGCGATACACCTCGTCCAGCGTCCTGCGCTCGCGCACCTCGCGCAGGATCAGGTCGCGATGCACGTCCAGATCGGCCACGATCCGATCCCACACCGCGTTCTCCCCGACCTTGCCCGCATAGCCGATGTCGGCGGTGTACCCGTCCACGATCGGCGCGCAGTCCAGGACGTACGGCATGCCCTCGGTGAGCACCCGGCTCGTGGCGAAGAACTGAAGCGGCGTGTGGAAGTTGCGGAACGCGGTCCGGTCGCCGAACCACGCGAACGGGATGTGGAAGAAGTCCTGCACCCCCTCCGCCACCAGCTCCCGGCGCAACCGCGCCACCGTCTGACGTTCCGTCACACCCGGTTCGATCCAGCCCGCGACGCGCTCCGCGCACCGGTAGGCCAACTGCTGCACCTCGCGGAACCGATCCAGGTCGGCCTCGTCGTACTCGAACGCCGGGATCCCTCGCGGCGCTCGCACCGCCGATACCGGTAGCCGTGTGCTCATGAACTCCGCCTTCGTGAGGGTGAGTGAGGATGAGTGAGGGTGAGTCGGGGGGTCCGATCACAGATCCAGTTCGAGCCGCGTGCCCTCGGCGGCCCGCGATACACACACCAACATCGCGCCGGCCGCCCGCTCGTCGGCGGTCAGCCGCAGATCACGATGCTCGACCTCGCCCGCCAAGACCTTGACCCGGCACACTCCGCAGAACCCCTGCCGACACGAATAGGCGGTGTCGGGCCGGGCGTCCCGCAGCACATCGAGCGCCGGCCGATCGGCGGGCACGGCCAGGTCGAGCCCACTGCGCCGCAGCCGCAGCCCGAACGCTCGCCCGTCGACCACCGGCGCGGGCGCGAACCGCTCGAAGTGCAGCCCACGGGCCGGACTCGGGTCCAGCGCCGCCCGCACCCCGGCCAGCATCGGCGCCGGCCCACAGCAGTACACGGTGCCGCCGGCGGGCGCGTGACGCAACAACTCGGCGCAGTCGGGCGGCCCTTCCTCGTCGTCCGCGCGCACCGTGAACCGCCCGCCCCTGGTGCCGAGTTCGGCCAGTTCGTCCCCGAACGGCAGCGACGCCCGGGTACGCCCGAGGTGGATCAGCCGCCAATCCAGGCCGAGCCGCGCCGCCTGCCGGACCATCGGCAGGATCGGGGTGATCCCGATCCCGCCGGCCAGGAACAGTACGGCCGGCTCGGCGGCGAACGGAAACGCGTTGCGCGGCCCGGCCGTCCGCAGCGTAGTGCCCACCGGCAGCGCGTCGTGGATCTCCACCGATCCGCCGCCGCCCGCGGCCAACCGACGAATCGCGATCCGGTAGGTGTACCGGTCCGTCGGATCGCCGCACAGCGAGTAGTGCCGCTGCCGACCGGACGGCAGCACAACGAGCAGATGCGCCCCGGGCTGCCAGCCCGGCAACCGCCCACCGGCCGGCGCGGTCAGCCGCAGCGACACCACGTCCTCGGCTTCGACGACCCGCTCCCGGACCACGAGTTCGAGCAACCCGGCCTGCCCACCGGCCGGGCCGGACCGCCCCCGCCGCCGCGCCCGAAGCGTGACCGCCTCCGCATGCACTCGCCCGAGCACGGTCAACGCACGCATCAGGCGATCGTCCCGCGCCCGCCCGTACAGATCCGCCGGCGGAAGAAGCCCACCAGCCGCAGCCGCCGAGCTGGAAGCTCCAACTTCAGCCCCAACCCCAGCCCCCTCCCCAACCCCGCTCACCGAGCCGCCGCCCGCGCCGCCGGCGAACACGCCAGATACGCCACCGCCTGCCTCGTCGACCCCTCCTGCGTCGGGTGATACCGAGGCTTGACGTACCGCGCCGCCGATCGAGCCGCCCCGGTCAACCCGGGCAACAGCCCCCGCCGCGACGCCTGTACGTACTCCCGCCACGTCGGCCGTGCCGCCTCGCCGAGTTCCGGGTCGGCCCGCATCAGGAAGCGCACGCCGCGCACCCACAACCACGTCAACACCGGCCCGGTGACCACCATCGTGCGCATCCGGCGCCCATAGCTCGGGTCCAGGTGCACCAGCAAGTCGTAGGCCACACTGCGGTGTTCGACCTCCTCCGCGCCATGCCAGCGGAGCAGGTCGAGCATCACCGGATCCACCCCGGCCCGGTCCAGACCGCCCGCGTTGAGCACCCAGTCGCCGAGGAACGCGGTGAAGTGCTCGACCGCGGCGATGATCCCGACCCGTTCGATCAGGTGCTCGCGCCCGGCCGCGCCGGACAGGTCGTCGCGTCCGGCGAGTACGCGGTGGAAGAGCCACTCCACGTGGCGCACGAACGGCGCCGGGTCCAGGCCCTTGGCCAACAGCAGGTCCAGCACGCCCTGGTGCGCCTCCGCGTGTACGGACTCCTGGCCGATGAAGCCGATCACGTCCTCGCGCAGCCGCTCGTCGGTGATCAGCGGCAGCGCCTCCTGGAAGGTGCGGACGAACCACCGCTCGCCCTCGGGGAGCAGCAGGTGCAGCACATTCATGGTGTGCGTGGCCATCGGCTCGTCGGGTACCCAGTGCATCGGCAGGCGCGACCAGTCGAACCGCACGTCGCGCGGGTTGAGCGCCAGGTCGCGGTGTTCGTCGGTGCGAACGGCCGGGCCCTTGGCGAGAGTTGGGGTCGAGCGCCGGGCTATCCGGGGGACCGGGGCGGCGGGTGGAGCCGAGGACATGGAGATGCTCCTTCAGCGGAGACGACTCTTGTTACCTCACAGTAGGGAGTGTTGAATAAAAGTCAATACTTCGAAACGCACGCCGCCGGCGAGGACCCCGAGAGGCCGGCGCCGATAGTCTGGCCGGGCACCCACCTGCCGCACCCACCCGCCGCACCCACCCGCCGCACCCACCGCCGCAGCCACCCGCCGCACCACCTGCCCGCCTCGCCGCATCCGCCCGCCGCGGCCGAGATCCGGACGCAGACCCAGACCGAGACCAGGCGCCGTTTTGAAGAATAGTCAACAAGCCCGTACCAAGGGCCCCCGAACCGGGGCCGACTCCGAACGTTCCCAGGCCCGCCGGGCCGAACTCGTGGCCATCGGGCGCCAGTTGTTCGCAAACACCTCCTACGACGCGCTTTCCGTGGACGAGATCGCCGCCCGGGCCAACGTCGCCAAGGGCCTGCTCTACTACTACTTCCGGAACAAGCGCGGCTACTACGTCGCGGTGATCGAGGACTCCGTCGCCGACCTGATCGCCCGCGCCCGCAGCGACCCGGACCAGCCCGCCACGGACCGGCTGCGCAACGTGCTCGACGGCTACCTGCGCTTCGCCCAGGGCAACGAGGCCGCCTACCGGACCGTGGTCAGCGGCGGCGTCGGCTTCGACACCGACGTACTCACCATCCGCGAACGGGTTCGCGAGGAGATGCTGGCCTCGCTCGCCGAGGGCGCCTACGGCCGTACCGACCTGTCGCCGATCGCCCGCGCCGCGCTGATCGGCTGGTTGTACTGCGTCGAGGGGGTCACCCTGGACTGGCTCGCCGGCGGCCGGCTACACCGCGAAGAGGTCCACCACCTGCTGGTGCTGATGCTCCTGGACACGTTCGTCACGATCGCCCGCCTGGACCCGGTCTGGCAACCACCGGAGGCCGCCCTCGCGTTGCATGCCGCCGCGACCGGCCTGCCGCGGTCGAGCGGACATCCGGAGTAGCGGCGGAGTACAGCGGCGGAGTACAACAGCCCGCGCCGGGTCATCCCAGGGAGGTATCCGCTCACCCTCGGGACGCAAAAAGCGACCCACCCAGGTTCGCCCGCACGGCGATCGTCACCGACCGGCCGACTCCCTAGCGTTGAGGGCATACCGGGCACCCGCCCGGCGGCCCCTCCCACCGAGGGGCCGACCAGCCACGGAGACGGCAACAGCGATGATCACAGCCGACGCACTGACCAAACGTTACGGCCCCAAGACCGCCGTGCAGGGCCTGACCTTCACCGTCCGCCCCGGCCTGGTCACCGGCTTCCTGGGCCCCAACGGCGCCGGCAAGTCCACCACCATGCGGATGATCCTGGGCCTGGACCACCCCACCTCCGGCACCGTCACCGTCAACGGCCGCCGCTACGCCGACCACCCCGCGCCATTGCACGAGGTCGGCGCACTGATCGAGGCCAAGGCGGTACACACCGGCCGCTCGGCGTACCACCACCTGCTGTCCATGGCGGCCACCACCGGCATCCCCACCCGCCGGGTGCGCGAGGTGATCGAGATGGTCGGTCTGGACGAGGTGGCCCGCAAGCGGGTCGGCGGCTTCTCGCTCGGCATGGGCCAGCGGCTCGGAATCGCCACCGCGCTGCTCGGCGACCCGGCGACACTGGTCCTGGACGAGCCGGTCAACGGGCTCGACCCGGAGGGGGTGTTGTGGATCCGTACCCTGCTCAAGTCCCTTGCCGCCGAGGGCCGTACGGTCTTCCTGTCCTCGCACCTGATGAGCGAGATGGCGCTCACCGCCGAGCATCTGATCGTGGTCGGCCGAGGCCGGCTGATCGCGGACACCTCGGTCGCGGACTTCATCGACAACGCCGTACCCAAGCAGGTCCGGGTCCGTACGCCCGACGCCGACCGGCTGCGCGGGCTGCTCCTCGGCCCCGAGGTGCGGGTCGCCGGGCACGAGCGTGACGTGCTGGAGGTGACCGGGGTGTCCAGCGACGACATCGGCCGGATCGCCTCGGCGCACGGGATCACCCTGTTCGAGCTGGTCCCGCAACAGGCTTCCCTGGAGGAGGCGTTCATGGAATCGACCCGGGACGCGGTCGAGTATCGAGTGACCGGGTCGACAGAGGCCATCAACGAGAACGGACGGGCCGCCTGATGTCCACCGCAACCACCACGGCCGGCCCGGCCGGCCCGGCCGCCCCCGTCTTCGTCTCGCCCGCCGCCGGGCGCGGCAAGGTCACCTTCGCCCGTGTCCTACACGCCGAATGGATCAAACTGCGCAGCCTGCGCTCGACGCTCTGGGTGCTCGCCGCCGCGGTCTTCGTGGTGATCGCGCTGGGTCTGCTGGCCACCTCGCGCACCGGGGCCCACTGGCCGAACATGAGCGCCGACGACAAGGAGAGATTCTCCGCCCCGAACACGAGCCTGGCCGGGTTCTACCTGGCCCAGCTGGCCATCGGCGTGCTCGGCGTCCTGGTGATCACCGGGGAATACGCCACCGGCTCGATCCGGGCCACGATCTCCGCCGTACCGCACCGACTGCCCGTGCTCTGGGCCAAGACCCTCGTGTTCGGCGCGGTCACCTTCGTACTGATGCTGGCCACGTGCCTGATCGCGTTCCTGTCCGGTCAGGCGGTGCTGAGCCCGGAACACGGCGGCGTCTCGCTCGGCGATCCGGGCGTGCCACGCGTGGTGATCGGGGTGATCGTCTACCTCACCCTCACCGGCATCCTGGCGGTCGGGATCGGCGCGATCGTACGCAACGCGGCGGGCGGCATCGCGATCGTATTCGGCCTGCTGCTCGTGCTGCCCCAGGTGGCGAGCGCGTTGCCCGTCGACTGGCAGCACCACATCGTCAAGTACCTGCCGAGCGAGGCCGGTCAGGCGATCACCCGCTGGCATCTGTCGGAGCACGCGCTGTCCCCGGGCGCGGGCATCACCGTGTTCGCGCTGTACGCCGCGGCGACTCTTGCGGTGGCGGCGGTGCTGCTCCGGCGGCGCGACGCGTGAGCACGGAACGGCTGGGCATGGAACGGCTGGGCATGGAACGGCCGGGCATGGAACGGCCGGGCACGGAACGGCCGGGCATGGAACGGCTTGCCACGCAACGACTGGGCACGGAACGTGTGCGTACGGCGCGCGTCGGACCGGCAGGCGTCAGGATGGGACGCGTGAGCAAGCTGGTACGAGTACAAGTACGACCACGACCACGACCACGGTTCGGCGGCGGGCGCGCGCTCGCCGCCGTACCGGCACGTCTGGTGGCGTTCGTCCGCCGCCATCCCACCGGAGCCGACACCGTGTTCGCGGTGTTCCTGCTGCTGTTCCTGGAGGCGCCGAATCTGCTCCGGGGGTCGTCCTGGGCGCTGTTGGGCGCCGCACTGACGCTACCGCTCGCGCTGCGCCGGCGGGCCCCGAGCGTGGTGTTCACGGTGCTGTCGGTGCTGGCCTTCGTGCAGTGGTTGGCCGAGCTGCGCACCGGCGGGGACATGAGCCTGCTGGTCGCGCTGTACACCGTCGCCGCGCACTGCGATCGCCGTCGTACCCTGTGCGCCTTCGCGGTGATCGAAGTCGGCGTGATGCTGGTCACCTTGCACTGGGCCGGCGACCACGTCCACATCGGCGCCTTCGTCCCGCTGACCGCGATGGCCCTGACCGCGGCCGTGCTCGGCGCCAACCTGCGTACCCGGCGGCGTTACCTGCTTGCCCTGGAGGAGCGCGCGAAGCGCCTGGAACGCGACCAGGAGCAGCAGGCGCAGCTCGCGGTGGAGGCCGAACGCTCGCGGATCGCCCGGGAGATGCACGACATCGTCACGCACAACCTGTCGGTGATGGTCGCGCTTGCCGACGCCGCCACGATGACCGTGCACAGCACGCCGGAGCGGTCCGCCGCCGCGATGGAACAGGTCTCCGGTACGGGCCGGCAGGCGCTCACCGAGATGCGCCGCTTCCTGGGTGTCCTGCGCGAGGACGAACCGGATGCGGCCCGGCACCCGCAACCGGATCTGGCCCGGCTCGGCGCGCTGGCCGAACAGGTGCGCGCGGCGGGCCTGCCGACCGCGCTCACCATCGAGGGCGACACCCATCAGGTGCCGGCGGGCGCCCAGTTGGCCGTCTACCGGCTCGCCCAGGAGGCGCTGACCAACACCCTCAAGCACGCCCAGCCCGGTGCGAATGCCCGGATCCGGGTCCGCAGTTCGGCCGAGCGGCTGGAGCTGAGCGTGATCGACGACGGCCATCCGCGCGGGCCCGTACCGGGAGAGCCGCACCCCGGCGGGGGCAGCGGGATCGCCGGCATGCGGGAACGGGCCGCCGTCTACGGTGGCAGTGTGGACGCCGGGCCGCTGCCCGGCGCGGGCTGGCAGGTGTCGGCCGTGTTGTACCTGACCGACCCGGGAGGATCCTGAGATGGCCATCGACGTACTGGTGGTGGACGACCAGCCGTTGTTGCGGATGGCGTTCACCATGGTTCTGGGCGCCCAGGACGACATGACCGTGGCGGGTGAGGCGGATTGCGGCGAGGAGGCCGTCCGGCTGGCCGAACTCACCCGCCCCGACGTGGTGTTGATGGACGTCCGGATGCCCGGGATGGACGGCATCGAGGCGACCCGGCTGATCGCCGAGCGGCATCCCGACACCCGGGTGCTCATCCTGACCACGTTCGACCTGGACGAGTACGCCTTCGCCGGGTTGCGCGCGGGTGCCTCCGGGTTCCTGCTCAAGAACGCGCTGCCGGCCGAACTCCTGGCCGCGATCCGCTCGGTGGCGGCCGGGGACGCGGTGGTCGCGCCGCGGATCACCCGCCGGCTGTTGGAGACCTTCGCGCACCGCCTGCCCGAACACGACCTGGCCCCCGGCGCCGAGGACCCCCGGGTGGCCCAACTCACCGACCGGGAACGCGGCGTGCTGATCGAGATGGCGCGCGGCCTGTCCAACGCCGAGATCGCCGCGCGCCTGCACCTGTCCGACGCGACGATCAAGACCCATGTCAGCCGGGTCCTGGGCAAGTTGGGCGTGCGCGACCGGGTCCAGGCGGTCGTCCTCGCCTACGAGAGCCGTCTGGTCCAGCCGCTGTAGCCGCTGTAGCGGTTGTAGCCCCGGCGGTCGCCGTAGCCGCTGCGGTCGTTGTGGCCGCGCATCGATCCGAAGCGCTGTCGGGGCGTGGTGTCCGCGGGCTACAGTCGCAGGAGGGCCCTTCGTTGTCGGCTCTCACCTCGGATCGGGATCCAGGGCGGGCGAGACATGTACCTCAAGAACGTACGGCTTCGCAACATCGGTTCGTTCGCCGGTGCCCGCACGGTCGACCTGGACCTGACCAGGCCGGACGGCTCGTACGCGGGCTGGACCGTACTCGCGGGCCGCAACGGCTCCGGGAAAACCACCCTGCTGCGCGCCGTCGCGTTGGCGATCAGCGGTCGGGCGGTTGCCCGCAGCCTCGTTCCCGGCTTCGACACGTGGGTGTCCAGGGACGAATCGGTGGCCCGGGCCGAGGTGTGCCTGGACCACGACCCCCGGCAGGACCGGTTCACCCGGGGCCGGCGGCCGGCCCGGCCGATCTGGGCCGGCCTGCGCTGGACCGCGCCGGTGACCCAGGCCCTGCCCGGCAAGTCCGCTGCTCCCAGGACCGGTCAACCCTCGCTGAGCGCCATCGGGTACGGCCGGGAGCAGCCGATCGCCCGACGCGGCCCGTGGGCGGACAACCCGGTGGGCTGGTTCTGCGCCGGATACGGGCCCTATCGCCGACTCGCCGGCGGCTCCGGGGACACCCAGCGGTTGATGTCCGGCTCCGGTGCGGTGGCCCGACTGACCAGCCTCTTCCACGAGGACGCGTCGCTCGCGGAGGGCGTGAGCTGGCTGATCGAACAACACTTACGCGCCTACGAGGACCGCGCCGGCGCCAGCGAACTCAAGGCCGCGGCGCTCGCCATCCTGGGCGACGACCTGCTCCCCGACGACTACCGCATCGACAACGTCGACTCCGAGGGACTGTGGGTCGTACACGGGGAAGAGCGATTCCCGCTGCGCGAGATGAGCGACGGCTACCGCACGGTGGCGGCCCTGGTCGTGGACATCCTCAAACGCCTCCACGACGCCTACGGCGAACTCGTCCTGGACCGGACGGACGGCTACCCGAAGGTCGCCGACTCCGGGGTGGTGATCATCGACGAGGTCGACGCCCATCTGCACGTCTCCTGGCAGCGGCGGATCGGCGGCTGGCTCAAGGCGCACTTCCCGAACATCCAGTTCATCGTCACCACGCACAGTCCGTACATCTGCCAGGCGGCCGACCCGGGCGGCCTGATCCGGCTGCCGGGCCCGAACGAGCCCGGCTCGGTGGAGATCGTCTCGAAGCAGCTCTACGACCGGGTCGTCTTCGGCAGCGGGGACGACGCCGTACTCTCCGATTTATTCGGGCTCGACACGCCGTACTCCGAACTGGCCCAGCGCAAACGGGCGGAACTGGTCGCGCTGGAACTGGACGTGATCCGCGGCCGGGCCGACGAGGCGGAGAAGGCCCGGTATCGCGAACTGCAGCGCACACTGACCAGCTCGCCGGCGACCAGGGTCGACGAGATCGAGATACGGCTCGACGCGCCAGCCGAAGTCACGCCCGAAGTCACGTCCGAAGCCCTGCCCGAAGTCACGTCCGAAGGCAAGCCCGAAGCCCCGCCCGAAGGCAAGCCCGACGACCCACCCGAAGTTGCGTTCGACTTCGACCTGGATGGTCCGGGGCCATGATCCGGATATCCCGGACCCCGCTCCCACCGGCGACGTTGACCTCGATGGCCGACCACACCGACGACGTCGCGCACGCGGCCGTGCCGGGGAAGCGGGCCCGGGAGTTGTGGCGGCACACCACGGTCCGCAAGCAGGTCATCCCGGTACTGCGGACCGCCCTGGCGGACATGGCGCCGGGCCTGGAACGCTGCATGTACTGCGGGGACAACCAGGGCACCGACATCGACCACTTCGAGCCGGTCCGAGTCAACCCGCTGCGCACCTTCGACTGGACCAACCACCTCCTGGCCTGCTCGTTGTGCAACAGCCACCTCAAGCGCGACCTGTTCCCACTCGCCCGAGACGGCACACCGCTGCTGGTCGACCCGAGCAGCGAGGACCCCGCCCGGCACCTGCACCTGTCGCTGGCCGCCGGGGTATACCTGGACCTGACCGACCGGGGCGCGGCCACGATCGAGGTCTTCCACCTCAACCGAAGCATCCTGGTCCGCGGCCGCCTGCGCGCGTACCGGATCACCCGCCCGCTGCTGAGCCGTTGGCGCGATGCGGTCGAGCGGGGCGACACGGCGGACGCGGCCGGCTGGGCGAACGCCATCTGGGAACAGCCGACGGCGGACGTGGTCCACGCGATGTTCCACCAGGCCGCCGCCCCGGGCGCGGAGGACATATTCGCCGACCAGACCGAGACACTGACCCTGCTCCGCGATCCGGTGATCCGGGGGGCGCTGCTGCGGGTGGGGTGAACTCCGGGGCCGTGGGCGGGCCTCCGCAGCGGCGTCGGAACCGGTCGGCGGGTCACGACGTTGACCGGGCATGGTGCGTTTGCTGACCGGCCCGGCGTTGGCTCTGCTGATCGTGGTGCCGCTGTTCGTGCTCGCCGCGCTGCGGACGATCGGCCAGCGGGTCGGGGGTCGGCGGGCAGGCGTGGGGGAGCGGGGCTTGGGGGCGACGGGGGTGGAGGAGCTGCACGCGCTGCTGTACCCGGGCAAGCGCGTGCAGTTGGAGCAGCGGCGGGTCGAATTGGTCCTGCGCGACGACGAACAGGACGGCGCGCCGAAACGGACGGGGATCGACCTGGACGCGGGGACGGCGCGGATCAGGGTCGGCGAGCCGAGATCGAGGCCGTGACGGGGGCGTGACGGGGCGTCGATGGCGGGTGGCGTGGTGGCGTCGGCTACGGCGCGTACCCGGCGGGGCCGACGCGGCTCGGCGAGCGTGAGCCGGAGGCGCTGACCACGGCCCGCTTCGGAACGCACCTGGTGGGCACCGACGATCTGGTCTTCGCCGACCGCGACGGCGTACTCTTCCTGGCCGCCGACGTGGTGGACGAGGTCCTGGCCACGGCCCACACCATCAACGACACGGAGCGCGAACAGGCGCGGCGCATCAGGTCCGGTGACACGCTACGCTGGCAGACCACCTTCGACGCCTGCCTGTCCCGCCGCGCCGAGGACCCGACCTACACCTTCCGGCAGCACCTCCGCCGCACGGGCGGTGCGATCGAGGAGTAGGCCGCGGTCAGCTCGCGGTGCGGTCGGTTGTGCGGGTGAGCGCCAAGACCAAGGCGTCGTCGGCGAGCCGCAGTCCACCCACATGCCGGTTCAGGTCGGCGCCGAGTCGTTCCACCGCCGAGACGACCGGATTGGTCTCGTCCAGGCGGCCCTCGCCGAGCAGTTCCCGGATCCGCTCGACCACCGGATAGTGCCGCCCCGCCGAGTCGCGCGCGTCCGCGAAGCCATCCGTCATCAGCAACAACAGATCACCCTGGTGAAACGGCACCACCCACGGCCGAGTCGGCTCCGGATCCAACTCGCCCAACCCCAAGGGCACACCGGGCTCGGGCGGTTCGAGCACATGTACGGTCCCGTCCGCCCGAATCGCCACCGGCTCCTCATGCCCACGATGCACAAAAGACACGTGCTCGGGCCGTACCTCCACCAACAGCGCGGTGACAAACCGATCCGCCGGCGCGTTCCGCACCACGCTGGTATCGATCCGCCGCGCCACGTCGGCCAATTCCGGCTCGTCGTACGCGGCCTCCCGAAACGCCCCGATCGTAATCGCCGCCGTCCGCACCGCCCCGAGCCCCTTGCCCAGCACATCCCCGATGATCAACCGCACACCAAAAGGCGTATCCAGCGCGATATACAGATCCCCACCCAACTCGGCCTCCGCAACCACCGCGAAATACCGCACGGCCAGCCGAACACCCCCCAACGCATCACTGGGCGGCATCAAAATCGCCCGCTGCGCCGCAACCGCCACCTCGGAAACGGCAACCAACGCCTGCTCCCGCCGAATCCGAGCAGCGGACAAGTACATGGCCAGCGCGGTGGCCATCACATACATCCACGTACTGACATGAAATAAATCGCTGTACTCGGGCCCGAGATACCCATCCACCTTGGCCAGCCAATACCGCAGCGGCAACGAAGCCCCACCGATGATCAAAATCGCCAACGGCGGCGCGGTAGCGGCAGCCAGCGTCGGAGCCAGCAGCAAAAACGGATAGAACACCGTCGAATGCCCGGTCGACAGATCCAACGCGGTAACGGCAACCAGAATCGCCACAGGCAGCCCAACCTGCCGGACCAGCGACCGAGTCGCCACCCCGGCCCCACGCTGCGGCACCCGGCTGCTCATTGTTGAGCCAATAATCGCCAACAACCACGCACCACCACCCCCCGCACCGCCGGCCAATCAGGTGAACTCACCCGAACGGCCGCGCGGGCCGCCGGACGCCACCGAGTGCCGGAAGCTCCACCGCCGGCGTCGGGCAAACAGAGTGCAGCCGCCGCCGGGTGTGATCGAGCCGAAGACCCCGAAGACCCCGAAGCCCTCCGAATGCGCGTTCTATCCTTGGAAGTTGGCGCCCCAAGCTTGCAGTCGCGCCGCGTCGGGGTGCATTCTGCGCAACGAGCGGGCATCACGTACCGTCATTCGACCTAGGCGTGATCGCACGCCTGATGATCTCTGTGCGCCGCACCATCCCGCCTCGGCCCTTTCCGTTTTCGAGGAGGTACGCACGCTGACCGCAACCCCGTCGGCCGGTGCCGCACTGCGGCGCCGTCTCGCCGATGCCCTCCACGACACCGGCGACATCCGCACCCCGGCCTGGCGCGAAGCCGTCGAAGCCGTGCCGCGCGAACTGTTCGTCCCCGAGTGGTTCGAACGCACGGACACCGACACCGGCACGCTGTGGACCCCGCTGACCGGCGAGGACGCCACCCTGGAGGAGGTCTACGCCGACACCACCCTGGTCACCCAACTCGACGGCACCACCCGCCCGGCCGATGCCACCGGCCCGATGTACGGGGCGCCGTCCTCCTCCTCCACCCTGCCGAGCCTGGTCGTCGGCATGCTCGAAGACCTCCGGGTCGAACCCGACGACGACGTCTTGGAGATCGGCACCGGGACCGGCTACTCCACCGCCCTGCTGTGCCGGCGGCTCGGCAGTAGCAAGGTGACCTCCATCGAAGTCGACCCCGACACTGCCCACCGCGCCGCCGCAGCCCTCAAAGAGGCCGGATACCGGCCGCACCTGATCACCGGAGACGGCCTGGACGGCGCACCCGACCGGGCACCGTTTCACCGCATCATCGCCACCCGCGCCGTCCGCACCCTCCCGGCCGCCTGGCTTGCCCAGGCCCGCACCGGCGCGGTCATCCTCGCCATCCTGACCGGCCGGCTCTACGCCTACGGCCAGGCCCGTATCACCGCGCTCGGCTCCGGGGAAGCGGTCGGCGAATTCCTGCCCGGGACCATCTCGTTCATGACCGCCCGCCGTCACGCCGCCGGGCCGATCGACCAGCGCGCGGCTCTCGCCGCCACCGGCGACGGACGCCCCACGTCCCTCGGGCCCGACATCCTCACCGACTGGACCGGCCGGTTCGTCGTCCAAGGTGCCCTGCCTACTGCCACCCACATGACCGCCTCCGTCGGTGACAGCCCCACCCTCGACCACCTGATCGCGGCCGACGGCTCCTACGCCACCCTCCTGCGCCAATACGACGGCACCTGGCGCGTCCGCGAAGGCGGCCCCACCCGCCTGTGGGAGCACGCCGAACGCGCTGTCGCCGCTTGGCGGAACGCGGGATCACCCACCACCGACCGGTTCCGGCTGCGAATCAGCCCGGCCGCGCAGTCCGTCCACCTGCCCGACACCGACCTGTCCTGGAACCTCCCGGCCGAGCCATTCGCCCCCACCGCCGGGTGACCGGCATAGGGTCGACCGAGGCGGACACGGAACGGTGCGGCACGCGCAAGGAGCACCATGATCACGGACACCTCGGTTGCACGTCGCGCACTCGCCGACCGCCTCCGCCAGAGCGGCGACCTGACCGACCCGGCCTGGCGATCGGCGGTGGAGGCCGTGCCCCGCGAAGCGTTTCTGCGACCCGGCGTCTTTCTCCCCACCGACGACGGCCGATGGCGGCCGGTGACCGCAGCCGGGGCTGAGCCGGCGGAGTGGGTCGGGATTGCGTACAGCGACCAGTCGCTGGTCACCCAGCTCGACGGGCACCTGACCGCCGATCAGCAAAGCGCCGAACCGGTGCGGGGGTTCCCGACCTCCTCCTCCACGATCCCGGCAACCGTGGTCGGCATGATCGAGGCACTCGACGTGGAGGACGGCCAGTCGGTGTTGGAGATCGGCACCGGGACCGGGTATTCGGCCGCATTGATGTGCCATCGGCTCGGCGAGGACAACGTCACCACCGTCGAGGTGGACCCCGAGGTCGCGGCCAGGGCCGATGCCGCCCTTGAGGCGGCCGGGTTCTCGACCTGGACGGTCACCGGGGACGGGCTGCTCGGCCACCCGCGTCGGGCGCCGTACGACAAGGTGATCGCGACGTGCGCGGTGCGCCGCATCCCCTACGCCTGGATTCGGCAGACCAGGCCGGGCGGGACGATCCTCGCCACCGTCGGTTCCTGGTCGTACGGCACCGGGCTGGCCAAGGTCACGGTGCAGGACGACGGCACCGCCGAGGGCCGGATCATCGGCCGCTCGTCGTTCATGCCGGCGCGTGGTCAGGCTCGGCTGCCGCCGGCCGGGGACCTGTCGGCCCGGGCTGCCTATGCGGACACCAAGCGGCGCACGGCGATCGCGCCGGAGCTGCTACGGGAGTGGATGCCCGCCTTCCTGGCCCAACTCGCCGCCCCCGGCGCCCAGTTGGTGGAGGCGGTGATCGACGGCGGGAAGGCGACGCACCACTACCTGTTCGACCCCGACCGGGAGTCCTTCGCCGAGCTCACGGACGACGACACCTTCGGTTGGACCGTCCGCCAGGGTGGTCCGGTCGCGCTGTGGGATGAGGTCGAAGGTGCGCTGACGGCCTGGCAGGAGGCGGGCTGTCCGGACATCGACACGGTGCGTCTGCGGGTCACGGCCGAGGCGCACACCTATTGGATCGGCGGTGAACCGATCGTGGGCGCCCCGCGCTCGTGCGGGGTCGACGAGAAGCAGTCTGCCCTGCGGTGGGAACATCGCGTCGCCTCGGCTTCCGGCGGTGGCGATGATCGGGTTGGGCGAACCGGCACCGGGTGAACGGGCGGTGCACCTATTGGTATCTGCTTACGAAAGCGTCGGTAGCCGTGCCTGTCGGATGAAGACGCCCGAACGCGCAACGAAACGCGCAACGAAACGCGCAACGACCGGCCCGGTGATCCGGGCCGGCCGCTGCTGATGTCATCGACCTGCGAGGTGGGCTCCCTGCGCCGGCATTGTCCGGATCAGGTGCTTGGGGTCGCCGTCCGGTCCGTCACGACCTTCCGGCCTCTCAGCCCGACCGCTCGACTCTGGTTCAGCCGAAGCTCCCTTCACCCAAAGCCGCCTATTGATCGAGCTCCCTCGCTCGCCCCGTAGGCCACTTACCACCATACTCCTGGGCAAAAGGTGCGCCAAGGGGGTTGCCGAAATTGGTTGACATTGGTTGACGCGGTTGGCGCCCCGGGTTGTCGACTACGAAGGCGAGGGCGCGCTGCGGATGATCGCGAACGGGGCCCCGAACGGGTCGGCCAGCCAGGCCATGCGGCCCACCTCCGGGACGTCGGTCGCGGGCATCAGGACGGTGCCGTCCCGGGATTGCGCCTTTGCGATCACATCATCCGGGTCGGCCACCTCGAAGTAGGCGATCCAGTGCGGATCTTGGCCGTTCGGGTCGGGGACGATGCCGCCGAAGGAGTTATCCTGCTGGGTCCCCTCGGCCGTGGAGAGGACCGTGTAGGTCATCCCCGGCATCTGGAACTCCTCCGAGCGCCAGCCGAAGAGCGCGCCGTAGAAGCCGAGGGCCACGGTACGGTCCACGCCGTGCAGTTCGACCCAGGCCAGCGACGTCGGCTCGGCCATCAGCTCGGAGCCCGCGAACGCCCCCGGCTGCCAGATGGCGAAGTCGGCGCCGCCCGAGTCGGTGAGCGGGGCCATCCGACCCATCTCCATGACGTCGAACGGCGCCACCCGCACCCTGCCGCCGGCCTGCTCGGTGGCCCGGGCGGTCGCTTCGGCGTCGGGGGTCTTGAAGTACACCGTCCAGGCCGACGACGCGCCCTCCTCGGTGAGCGGGCCGAGGCCGGCGACGGACTTCCCGTCCTGTTCGAACAGTCCGTAGCCCCCGGCGTCCGGCCCGGCGGACTGGAAGCTCCAGCCGAACACGTTGGTGTAGAACTCGGCCGCCGCGGCCGTGTCGGGGCTGCCGAGATCGAGCCAGTTCGGCGAGCCGGTCACGTAGTTGGTGCTGAGCATCTCGCTCCTTCGCCGGGATGTGGTACGGGCCCGCTCAGTCTGACCACGCCCACCGACATCGAGCCCGCAAGCGCGCGGACCCGGTGTCGTACGAGTGAACGGCCATTGGGTCAGATGGCGGACCGGCCCGCGAAGAGCTCCCGCAATACCCGGTCGTCGCGCGCCCCATCGCTCGTCGGCGCGGGGGCGTGTTCGGTGATGCCCAGGCCGGCCACCTCGAACTCCTCGGCCAGGGCCCGCAGTGCCGCGCCGAGGCGGGGCGGATGCAGGCCGTCGGGCTCGGGGACGGACAGGGCGGAGAAGTGCTCCGGGTCCAGGACGTCCAGGTCGACGTGGATGTAGACGTGGGTCGCTCCCGTGCCGGATACGGCGGCCAGTAGCGGGCCGGGGTCGGCGAGTTGCTCGACCGTGATCCGCGGGATGCCCTCGGCCTCGATGAACTGCGCCTCGGCCGGGTCGACGGCCCGCACGCCGGCCAGTACCACACGTTGGGCGGCCGGCCGTTGCTCCGGCGGGGGTACCAGTGCCGCGGGCCCGTCGCCGAGGAGCGTACGCAGCACCATGCCGTGGAAGGCGCCGGACGGGGAGCCGGCCGGGGTGTTGAGGTCCGGGTGGGCGTCGAACCAGACCACCGCGAGGCGTGACCCGTACCGGCCGACCGCCGCCGCGATCGGCGCGAGTTCGACGCCGCAGTCCCCGCCGATGGTGAGCAGCGGGTCCGCGCCCCACTCGGTCAGTGCGCCGTTGGCGAGCTTCAACGTCCGGGCCAGTGTGTCGAGTTGCCGTACGCCGTCCCGGTTCGAGGTCGGCTCGGCGTCGACGGCGACCACCGTGCGGCGGATGGCGGGGAGCAGCGCGCTCAACCGATGTGCACCCGCGACCAGGCGTTCCGGGTGGGCGGTGCCCGACCCCTGCCACTGCGGGACGACCAGCATGTGCTCGAAGCCGGACCCGGAGTCGGACCCGGAGTCGGACCCGGAGTTGGGCTCGGACCCGGGCTCGGACTTGGTCGCGGACCCGGATTCGGATCCGGACCCGAACTCGGATGGTGAATGAGTATGCTTCATTCAGCATACATTTGCAGGATGCGCGCGGGCTGTCCAGCGATTACCGAGCGATTACCGAGCGACGACCGAGCGATTACCGAGCGACTACCGGGCAACTACGGAGCGATCACGGGATCACCGTCACCGGCCAACGGGCCGTGCGGACCAGGCGGATCGCCAGCGAGCCGATCAGCCGATGGCCGAAGCGTTCGGAAGCGCCGACCACGACCGCGTCCGCGCGTACCCGGTCGGCGAGTTTGGCGATCTCGTGTGCCACGTCGCCGCGCGCCTCGACGAAGCGGTGACGTACCCGCAGCTCGGCGGCGCGCCGGGTGATGTAGTCCGCGACCTCGTGCACCGCGTCCTCGTGTGCCTGCTCCATCACCTCGGCGCCCTCGGGTGTCGTGGCCGCGAGCCCCAGCGGCGCCCGTACATACACACTGACCAACTCCGCGTCGCCGCGCCGCGCCTGGCCCAGTGCGTAGTCGGCGGCGCGGAGCGAGGTCCGGGAGCCGTCGACACCGACGAGCACGGCGCGCGGCCCATCCGTACCGAGTTCGAACGCGGGCGGCGGCACGGGGCTGGTCACGGAAGCTCCTCGGGGGTACGCGCGGCCGGATTTCGGGGAGTCGGCCGGCTACTCGGAGCTGGCGGCCCTGCGGTGGTCGACCACGCAGTCCGGGCCGGGCGACATGATCGTCTCGTGGCCGTTCTCCGCGCGGACCCGAAAGGGCGGTGTGCCGTTCGGGCCGAGTACCTCGATGATCTCCACGAAGTGGTCCTCCTGGCCGACGACTCGGCCGTGGATGAGCAGGCGATCGCCCTTGGTGGCATGCATGTCACTGGCTCCTCTGGGGTGGGGTTGTTGCCGTGGTGTATGGCCATCAGATAGTAACAGGGCACTTACGCGCGGTGATGGTCGGTGATTGTGGTGTGGCCCATGAGAAATCGGCGACTGGAGTCCGCGTTGGATCTCTCCTACAGTTCGTAGGACTTACTTCGCCCGGCGAGGGGACGTGTGTGGGATGGCGCAGCGTGCAGTCGGCGGGTCGGCCGATCCGGTGGCCTCGGCGCGCCCGCCCGCGCTCCAGGGCGGAGGCGTGTTCGACGCCGTACCCGCCCAGGTGCCTCGGGCCCGCCGGGCGCTGACCTCGGCGCTGCGTCGGTGGCACGTGGACGAGGACGACGTACATACCGCACAACTGATCGTCTGCGAGTTGCTGAGCAACGCGATCCGGTACGGCAGCGGCCCGACGATGGACCTGGATGTGCGGTTGGACGAGACGTACATCCGCCTGGCGGTACGCAATCGGCACGCCCGGCCCAGACGCCTTCCTCGTTCGAACGGCCCGCCCGAGGACAGCGAGTGTGGGCGCGGGTTGCGGTTGATCGAGGCACTCGCTGCGGAATGGGGGAGTCGGCCGCTGGCCGGCGAGCTGCTCGTGTGGGCGACGATCGCGCGGGCCGATCCGGGGAGACGGGGAGACGGGGATGACCGAGCAGGCACGCGCCGGTGACGAGGGGGCATGCGCCGGTGACGAGGAGGCTCGCGCCGGTGACGCGGCGGCATGCGAGGGTGACGCGGAGGCGTCCGCCGTGGCGAGCTTCGCCGAGCTGAGCCGGCGGACCAATGCGGCGCTGGCGATCCTGGACGCCTCGCCGGCCGCGGGCGAGCCGGACGTGGCGATCGCGGCGGATGTCGGGCGGCAGATCGCACTCGCGCTGGCGGACCTCGCCGAGTTGCTCCGACGTCGTGCGGACGCGAGTCCGATCGGCGCGGAGCATCTGGCCGATCTGGCCTTTCGCGGCGCGGAGATCCAGCGGGACGCGCACCGGGTGCTGGCCGGTGGGCGGCCGGACGAGATCGCCCGGCATACCGACGATCATCGGCACAACGTCGGGCGCAGCCAGGTGGTCGTGGTCGGCGGACGGCTGGATGTGGTGTTGCCGGACGGTACGGGCGCGGTGGTGGACCTGGGCGTGGACGACGCGGACAGTACCTCCCCGGGGTGGACCAGTTGGTCCGGCGATCATCCGGCCTTCGACATCGACCGGGCGCTCGGTCCGTACGACCACCTGGAGACGCAGACCGCGCTGGACACCCTCGGCCGGGTGATGACCCGTCATCTGCGGCGCTGACGACCGGTGTTACCCGGCTACCGGGGCGCGATCCGGTCCGGATGGGTGCAGGAGCCCGCGATGTGACACCGGATCAGGGTGTCGCCGAGGTGCGCGCTGCCGGTGAACGTCGCACCGAGGATGAGGGCCGACATGAGCAATGCGCCGGCCCGCACCGCGACATTGCCGCGCCGGGTACCGGTCGGGCAGCCCTCCAGGAGCAGCCGAACACGCCGACCCGCGTATGCCGGCGACCGGCCGATCAGGTGCTGCGCGGGGCCGAGCGGGCGAACCGGGCCGGCGAGCGCGGCCTTGCAGACCGCGCCGGCCAGGACGACCGGATCGTGCTCGTGCTCGATGGCCCATACGTCGGCGGCCCGTTCCAGTTGGAAGGCCAACTCGTCGGCGGCCCGCGCCGTCCCCGGCAGCCATCCGGCCAGCAGTCGGCCGAGTTCGGCGCCGGCCTGCCACCAGTGGTGGGCGCGGGAGATGTGGCCCTGTTCGTGGGCGAGTCCGGCCGCCAACTCCTCGTCGTCGAGCGCCGCCAATGCGCCCGCGCTGACCACGATCGCCCGATGCCGCCAGCCCACCGCGGCGAGCAGCACCTCCCGATCGCCGACCACGATGCTGCCGCCGGGGCCGGTCAGGGGCAGCGGGTGCAGCGGCGTACGGGCGCCGCGCAGACAGGCCCGGAGGCGTTGGCCGATCGCCGCGAAGGCGAGCAACACCAGCCCGGCCAGGGCGAGTTCGGTATCGCCGACGCCGGTGATGAGCTGGTGCGGCAACTCCCGTACCCACCGGGCGAAGCGTGGGGTGTCGGGGAGGCAGATCACCGCGGTGAGCACGACGCCGACCGCGACCACGGCCCGGGCGGCCAGGGCCAGGCCCCAGACCGCCGCCGCGCCGACCGGCCGCACCCGGTCCAGGGGCAGCAGATGCGGTATGACGATCGCCGCGCCGAGGCACGCGGCCCATCCGCCGAGCGAGCTCATCGGCCGCCGCCGTGCTCGCGCTCGTGCTCGATCCGCCGGGCCAGCGCGCGCAGATCGGCCAACTCCGACGCGTCCAGACCGCCGACGAGCTGGGCGAGGGCCACCCGGCGAGCCGGTGCGGACGCGGCGGCCAGGGCCGAACTCACCGACGACGCCACGTAGTCGGCCTCGGTCACGGTGGGCCGATAGACGTACGCCTGCCCTTCCCGGACCCTGGCCAACAACCCGCGCTCGGCCAGCCGATTGCATACGGTCTGCACCGTCGTATAGGCCCCGCGCGACGCCTCGGCCAGCTCGGACCGGATCCGCTCCACCGTCCCGGCCTCGATCCGCCACAGCACGGCCATGATCTCGGCCTGCAACTCACCCTGTACTCGCGGTGACTCGCCCACTGCGTCCCTCCGTCGTCCGGATCCCCGCACCGGCTCCCGAGCGAGGGACTCGACCGTACCGGGTGGTAGGGGCGGGGTGGCGCACGTGGTTTCGAGCCAATTCGCTTCGTTGCGGCGGGCGGGTCGGGGTGTGGGCCGAGGTGCGGTCGGTGTGCGAACCCGGGGCCTCGGCAGGGGTGTTCGCGGTGGTCGGGCCACCGGCGGAGGGTAACCGGAAGGTGACCAAGTGATTTCTTCAAGATCCGAATGGTGGGAAAATATCCAATTTGTCGAATCGGTTCGATGTAGACCATTGGCATGATTGGGATATTTGTTCTCCTTGACATCCGGTTTGCCCGGCGATGATGCTCGGTAGCCGCCCATCCCCGGGGAGTGATCACGATGTCACGTACCTTGATCGAAGCTTTCTTCACCGTCACAGACGCGGAACGACAGATCGGGTACGCCATCCAGGGCACCCGGGTCGCACGCTGGGACTGGGGCGCGGGGAAGGCCCTCGATGCGGACGCCGCGTTGCTGTCGCGGCGCTGGCCGCAGTTGCCCGAAGCATTTACCGAGGGCTTCGACGCGACGATGACCGTACCCGGCGACGATCCGTGGACGTGGGTGTTCCGGGGCGAGCGATGTCTGCGGCTGAACCCACTGGACGGCACGGTCGCCGAAGTCGGCACCATCTCCGCCCGCTTCCCGGGCCTGCCGGCGGTCTTCACGGCCGGATTGGACGCCGCGCTGCCGAGCCTGAGCGCCGCCAACCGGGCCTACCTGTTCCGGGGCGACCAGTGCGCGCAGTACGACCTACGCGCGTCGAACCTGATCGAGGTCAAGTCGCTCGCCGACACGTGGAGCGGATTGGCCGCGAAGGCACCGGAGTTCGTGGCCGGGATCAACGCGGCGACGTATAACCCGAAGACCGGCTCGTGTTACCTGTTCCGGGGCGAGAAGTACACGCGCGGGGCGCTGTCGACCCGGGTGATCGATCTGAACGCGGGCCCGGTCGACAACGCGTCGTGGCCGGGGCTGGTGCCGGCGTTCGCGCGTGGGCATGTCATCGTCTTCTCGCCTGGCTACGTGCTCAAGGTTGACCTGGAAAGCCATGCCCAGGGTCAGCTCGACTGGCTGGGCGGGCCCGGGTGGATCGAGCCGAGCCCGGACGGGCGATACATGCACGTGGCCCGATGGTCGGGAAGCCCTCGGTGGTCGTGCTACGACATGACGACCTGGAAGGAGGTCGCATCAAGTAATGCGTACTCCTTCATGGACCCCCAGCGGATGGCATTCCGGGCCGACGGGACCCGTGCATATTTCGTTACTCCCCATCACCCGGCAGGGAACGTCCTCCGTGTGGTTGGTCTGAATCCGCCGGCGCTGCTGTCGACCATCCCCCTCGACGGCGGTACACCCCAGTCGGATCCGGCGGAAGAACCCGACGGCGGGGCCGAGTCGGCGTCCGGCGCCGGTATGTCGGTCGCGACGGAGACCGTGCCGCCTCCGGTGGTCGCGGCACCGAACGGCCGTTACGTGTACGCCGGTCTGACGACGGTCCAGGACGGTCGCGCCTTCGTGTACGAGGTGGACCTCGTCGATGAGATCCCCCGGCAGGTGTTCGCCCTCCCGGGTCAGGGCCCGATCGCCGACCTGGCCATCTCGGCGGACGGCAGGATCCTGCACGTCGCATTGGCGAGCGGCGTATGCGCGTTGGATCTGCTCACCGGGGAGATCGTGCTTCAGGGCAAGCTGCCCGCGTGCACGGCCATGGCGCTGACCCCCGACAAGCGGGAACTCTGGTGTGTGCCTGCCGCACGGCACTCCGGAATCCTCGTGGTGGACCCGGCGGATCACCACCTGGTGCGCCGGATTCCGATTGGGGGTCGAGGTGGACTGGGCACCGCCAAATGGCTCCTCTTCAGCCACTTCGGCACCTACGCGTACTCATTCGACTGGGACAGTCAAACCGTGGCCGTCATCGACGCCGGGTGCTACCGCAAAGTCGCCTCTCCATCGGTCTCGGCGAACTTCTACGGCTCCATCGCGTTCACCCAATACTGAGCCAGAGGCGGTCGCACCGTGCCCGAAAACCAAGTTGACGCCTTCTTCACCATCACCAACGCCGGCCCCGGCGTCGAGCAGACCGGATTCGTCGTGCAGGGCGACCAGGTGGCCCGCTACGGCTGGGCAAGCGGTCGCATGCTCGACCTCAACGCCATGCCGCTCGCCGAGCGGTGGCCGCAGCTCCCGACGGCGTTCCGGGCCGGCTTCGACGCGACGCTGACCACGCCGGCGGACGACCCGTGGACGCTGGTCTTTCGCGGGACCCGATGTCTGCGGCTGCACCCGATCGACGGCACCGTGGCCGAGGAGACCACGATCGCCGCGCGTTTCCCGGGGCTGCCGGCGGGCTTCGAGGCTGGGATCGACGCGGCGCTGCCGGCCACGAGCGGCAATCAGGTGTACCTGTTCCGGGGGAACAGCTGTGTCCTGTACGACCAGCGGGCCCCCGGCCCGGTGGAGACCCGAACACTGGCCGCCATGTGGCCGCAGTTGCAGGCCAAGGCACCGGCCTTCGTGAACGGGATCAGCGCGGCGACCTACGACCCGCGCAACGGCGAGTTCCACTTCTTCCGGGGCGGCGACTACACCACGGGCGTCCTGGCCACCCGCACGGTGACCCGGAACGCCGCACCGATCGACGACACTTCGTGGCCGGGCCTGGTGCCGGCGTTCGCGACCGGGTTTCTCTACGTGTCCTTGATGATGAATCCGGGTGCCCGGGATGACACCCGAATCTTCGACCTGGGCACTCGTGCAGCCGTGGGCTCCTTTCCGCACCCGAGACCCATGAGATACAACGCGATCACCGCCTCCCCGGACGGACGGTACGTGTACGCCTGCAAGGTGGATGGGCGCTTTTGTGTGGAGACCGCCACGCGCAAGGTGGTTGCGGAGTTCGCTGAGAACATGCCCTGGGGGATGGGCAGCGGAGTGGCCTTCAGCCCAGAGGGCGACCGCCACTACTTCGTGACCCGGGCGGACCGCAACGCGGATCCCTATCTGGAGGTCTGCCGAGT
This sequence comes from Embleya sp. AB8, assembly GCF_049739465.1. Classification (NCBI taxonomy): domain Bacteria; kingdom Bacillati; phylum Actinomycetota; class Actinomycetes; order Kitasatosporales; family Streptomycetaceae; genus Embleya; species Embleya sp. AB8. The sequence continues at coordinate 235,494 of NZ_JBMHHY010000016.1, read as the reverse complement.
CGGCGGCTTCGACAGCCTGGCCCGAATCCCCTTGCGGGGCTATGCGGACCCGGAGGCGGCCGTGGCCTTGAAGCGCACGTCGGTGGCGGCCGGTCCCGATGGCCGAAGCGTCTTCGTCGGGATCGATACCCGCGCCGGCGGCAGCGTCGTGCTGGAGATCGATCTGCACCTGAACGAGGTCCGCCAGGCGTTCGGCTATCCCGATCCCGGCCGGATGTATTCGATCACGCTCGCGCCGGACGGGACCATCGTGCATGTGGCGCACGCCAAGGAAACCCTCGCGATAGATGTGCGCAGCGGCGTCGTTCTCCGACGAGGCGTGCTCCCTCTTTGTAGCCGGCTCGAACTCACCCCGGATGGGCGGGAGTTGTACAGCCTGCCCAGGGGCCCGGAGGAGTCGGGTGTGCTCGTCGCCGATCCCGCCAATCACCAGGTCAGGTACCGGATTCCGATCAAGGCGGGCGGCGGCTTGGGTAAACCGGGAGAGATCGCGTTCAGTCACCGAGGTGCATACGCCTACGTGAACGCCACCGGTGTCTACGAGTCCTCCATCGCGATCATCGACGTTGCCCAACACCGACGAATCGCGTCGATCGAGCTCGGCGCCGACGTCGTTGGGGTCCAGGGTCTCGCGTACTCCCCGTACTGACGACGGCCAACCACCAACCGACCCCCCCATGGGAGGGCCCACCTTGCCCGAGCACCAAGTGGACGCGTTCTTCACGATCACCAACGCCGGACCGTCCGCCGAGCAGACCGGGTTCGTGGTCCAAGGGGACCGTGCAGCCCGGTTCGGCTGGGCGAGCGGCCGGATGTTGGACGGGGCGTTGACGCTCGCGCGCCGGTGGCCGGATCTGCCGACTGCCTTCCGGACCGGGTTCGACGCGGCGTTGACGACGCCGGCCGACGACCCGTGGACCATCGTCTTCCGGGGAACGCAGTGTCTGCGGCTGCATCCCCTGGCCGGGACGGTCGCCGAAGTCACCACGATCGCGGCCCGGTTCCCGGGCCTGCCGGCGGGGTTCGCGTCCGGGATCGACGCGGCGTTGCCGGGGACGAGCGCGAATCAGGCGTTCTTCTTCCGGGGGAACTCCTGTGTCCTGTACGACCTGCGCGCCTCCGCCGTGGTCGAGACCAAGACACTCGCCGCGATGTGGTCGGGGTTGCAGGCCAAGGCGCCCGCGTTCGTGAACGGGATCAGCGCGGCGACCTACGATCCGCGCCAGGGCGAGTTCCATTTCTTTCGTGGGTCGCAGTTCACGAAGGGTGTCCTGGCCACTCGCACTGTCACCGCCAACGCGGCGGCCATTGACGACAGTTCGTGGCCGGGCTTGGTTCCGACGTTCTCGCCCGGACATGCGTTCGTCGCGGTGGGGCGCACGGTCGACGTCGTGGACATCGGGGCCGGCAAGGTGACCGCCACGTTGGATCTGGATCTCCACTCCGACGCCCTGCACACCCTGGACATCACCCCGGACGGCCGACACCTCTACGCTTGGACGCATCGGACCCGGATCTGCCTGAATACCTCGACGCATCAGGTCGTCGCGCGTCTGCCCGAGGTCGCCGGCGAGTACGCCGTCAGCGGGTTGGCGTTCGGGCCGGATGGTCTGCTCGCACACGGGCTGGTCGCCTCGGAGAACCACTCGCGGTACTACCTGGATACCTTTCGCTGCGGCACGTTCGAACGCACCCGCCGGATCGAAGTGCGGTACGGCGACCTGCTGTCCGGGCCGGGAGCCGGCGTCGATCCCAAGAGCCTGGATGTGTGGGGCGCTCCGCTGGAGGTGGCACCGAGCGGACGGTATCTCTACTTCGGCACCCGCCTGGACGGATCGGGCGCGGTGGTCGAGATCGACATCGAGGCGGGCCGGGTGCGCCAGGCGTTTCGCATCCCTAGGTCGTGGACGGTGTACGACCTGACGGTGTCCGCGGACGGCAACTACGTGCACGTGGGTCTGGGCGGCGACGGGGTATCCATCGAGGGTGAGGTGGTCACGATCGATGTGCGCAACGGCAACATTCCGTTGCGCGGCAAGCTGCCCGCGACGACCGCTCTCGGGCTGAATGCGAACGGCGGATCGTTGTACTGCGTCCCCGAGGACGGGAAATCCGGGGTGCTGGAGGCGAATCCCGCAGACCACAGTGTGCGCTATCGAATCCCGGTGGGCGGGGAGGGCGGTCTCGGTGCTCCCACCGGCCTCTCCTTCGATTACGCCAGGACGTACGCCTTCGTCGGCGACAACCACTGGTCCACGCTGTCGATCATCGACACCGCCGACCACGTCATGGTTCGGGCGATTCCGTTGTCGTCCGGCGCGTATCCGCGCTGCGTCGCCTTCACCGTCTACTGATCCGCCCCGCCCCGCCGCGTGCCCGGCCCTGACCGCACCCCGCCGAGGAGGCCCCGTGTCCCTTGCCGCCGAACGAGTATCCCTGCTCGACATGTTCGCCCGCATCGACCAACCGCTGGTCGAACTTCCCGACGAACTGGTCCCGTACCTGGACAGCGTGGCCCAATACGACGACCTGCCCGCCGGTGAGAAGCTCTACACCGCCCGCTCGCCCGGCTACGACCAGCCCGGCCAGGGCAGCCCCGTGGACCTGTTGTTCGTCAAGACCGGCCGGGTCGGGAGCGACTCGCTGAGTGCCGCCGTGCTCGACATCCGGATCGACTTCGACGCTTCCCGCCTGCCGCTGGTCGGCGAGAGCATCCCCAAGGGCGCGTTGGTCTTCCCGACCCTGCGGATCGTCTACATGTCCCGCGCGGTCGTCGTGGACGAGGTGCACCAACTCAACGCGGTGCTGCGCGAGTACGGCGTCACCAAGCCGATGTTCCCGATCCCGAACGTGCTGACCGGCCACCAGTGGGCCAAGTCCTTCACCGCCGGGCTGACCTGGCGGGTCGGCGGCAAGGAAATGCCGATCCTGGCCGTCTCGTTGGCGACGGAAGGGCCGTCCGTCCCATCCGTACCGGACAAGGACATTCGTTTCCCCGGCCTGCCCGTCAGTTTCGGTCCGTTGCACATTGCCGGCATCCGGCGTGCCCGGGACGGGCAGGGGCTGCGGTTCTTCCTGGCCGGGGAGTTCCGTCTCTCGGGCTTCACCTTCGAACTGGCCGGGCTCGGCTTCGTCGTTCCGCTCAAGCTGGGCTTCATCCCCAAGCCGCAACTCCAGGGCGCCGGGCTCGACATCAAGCGGCCGGCGCCGCCGATGGAGATCGCGGCTGCGCTGCGCTGGGCGGACAGTGCGGACGAGGGCATCGCCGGCGGCCTGCTCGGGCTGGTTCGGGTGACCACGCCCGCCGTCGAAGTCCTGGGTGCGGGTGGGTTCTTCCGGACCACCGACAACTTCGACTCGGTGTTCCTCTACGTCGAAGCCCTGCTCGCGGGTGGCCGGTCGTTGTTCGGGCCGCCGCCGTTCACCGTCACCGGGTTGTCCGCCGGGTTCGGTATCAACAGCAGTATCACGCCGCCCGCCATCGCCCAACTGCCCACCTTTCCACTGGTCTCCCGGTTGGGCATGGCGCCGGCGACGCCCGGGGACCCCGCGCCCGAACCGCCGACGCCGATGGACATGCTCGAAGAGTTGGCCGGGAAGGATGGGTGGATTCGGCCCGAGGACGCCTCGTACTGGGTCGCGATCGGCGTGCAGTTCACGTCCTTCCGGTTCATCGAGACCAAGGCGCTCGCCCTGGTCGAGTTCGGCAACCGGCTCAATCTGATGTTGCTCGGTCGTACCTCGGTCACCTTCCCGAAGAACGCCGGCAGCGGTGGCCGGGTACACGCGCGGCTGAACATCGATCTGCGGCTGGCATATCTGTCCGACGAGCACCTGATCAGCCTTGATGTCGCGGTCGCGCCCGGGTCGTTCTTCTTCGACCCGGCCTGCGAACTCACCGGCGGCATCGCGCTGTACGTGTGGACCGGCGGTGAGCGCGGCGGCGACTTCGTGATCAGCATCGGCGGCTACCACCCGCGCTACGTGCGCCCGGACTACTATCCGACCCCCGACCGGCTCGGTTTTCGGTGGAATCCGTGCAGTCGGGTGGTGATCCAGGCGCAGGGCTACACCGCGCTCACCCCGAACGCGATCATGTTCGGCGGCGCGCTCGCGGCGCGCTATGAAAAGGGCCTGCTCAGCGCCTGGTTCACCGCGCATCTGGATGCGCTGATCCAGTGGAAGCCGTTCTACCTCGACATCGCGTTGGGCATCTCGATCGGCGTCGCGTTCACCATCAAGGTGTGGTTCGTCAAGGTCCGGGTCTCCATCTCGGTCGGCATCGACCTGCAACTGTGGACCCCGCCGCTGGGCGGGCACGTCAAGGTCAAGGTGTGGTTCATCTCGTTCGGCTTCGACTTCGGCTCGTCGCGCACGGGCGCGCCGGCGGTGTCGTGGAGCGAGTTCCAGATGCAGTTGCCCTCGCCGATCCGGGCCAAGCCGGAACGGGGGTTGCTGCTGGACGTGGACGAGTCGGAGAGCAAGGCGCGCGCCGAGGCGAAGTCGCCGCCGCTGGTCTCCTCCGACGGGTTCGCCTTCTCCACCGAGGCGGCGCTGCCGGCGTCGGTGATCCGGCTCAATGGGAAGGTGTTCGCCACCGCCGGCGCGAAGATCGACATCCGGCCGATGCGCAAGACCGACGTGACCTCCGAGCACGTCGTCACGCTCAAGCTGGACGGGGTGGACCTCACTCCGGATCCGAAGTTGTGGAAGGTCGAGGTCATCCGCCGCGACATGCCCCGCGCGTTGTGGGGCAAGCCGGTCGACAAGCCCTCGGCTACCGAATCCGCCCTGGAACCAGGCATGTTCACCGGCCTGCACTTCGAGGTGCCCGGCCCCGACCTGAGCCCCGGCCTGGGCCCGGTCACCTCGCACGCACTGGACGTCGAGCGGCAGCAGGACGGCTTCACCCCGCTGCGCGTGGCGGACGCCCAGGGTCCGGAGCCCAGGCCGAATCCGAACAGCATCGGCCGCATCGTGGACACCCTCGCCACGCGCGCGACCGCGACCCGACGCAGCGCCGTACATGCCGCCCTGACTCGGCTGGATGCCGACCCGGGCAAGGACGCCGACAGTGAACTGACCCACTACGCCGACCTGGTCGGCCGGATCATGACCGACGCGCCGCTGACCACGGCCGCGCCCGCCGCCCTGTCCACCCCGATCCCGGCGAGGTGAGCCGCGTGCCCGAAGGCTTCGCATCGAATGAGGCATTGAACGAGCCGCCCCGACTCGACGTCACGTTCCACGACTACTTCGTGCCGCGCGCCGACCCCGGCCTGTACACGGTGTGCGCCGAGCATCTTCTGGAGGACGCCGCCGGCAATCGGCTCGACGACCCGCCGTTGCCCGGCGCCAAGCAGGAGTTCGAGCTGCGTGCGGCCCGGTTCACGCTGCACGAGACGTCGGTACACGCCTTCTACCCGCCCGCCGGCAGCAGCGGAAGCTACGACGAGGTTCTGCCACACATCACCCTGGACCGCGCGATCCTGCCCTGGGAGCGCCCGCTCACCGGCATCCACGCGCGCGCCCGTGCGCCGTGGGTGGCCCTATTGGTCTTCCGCGAGGGCGAACTGCCGGACGACACCGCGGCCACCGGGGACACCGTGCTGCGCACCGTCGCCAAGCTGATCCGGCCCGACGAGCAGGACGACGTGGTCGGCCCGAAACTCACCGACGGCGGGATCACCCCCGGTGTCGCCGAGAGCAAGTGCACCACCATCGACGTGCCCTGGGAGGTCTTCCGGCGGGTGGCGCCGACCCAGGAGGAGATGTACTACCTCGCCCACGTCCGTGATGTGGTCCGGCCGGTGCGGCGGGCCGACGGGGAGGTGTTGACGGAGGGGAAGTACGCGGTGATCACCGCCAATCGTTTCCCCCGCGACGAGGGCCGCTATGTCGCGCACCTGGTCTCGCTGGAGGGCCACGAGGCCCAGTTGCCGCCGGACGCGGCGCGCGCGGCGCAGCGCGGGGTGCGGCTGGTGTCGCTGTCCTCGTGGTCGTTCACCACGGACCTGACCAACTCCCTCGACATCCCGGACATGCTCCGGCACCTGGTCGAGCCGAGTCGGTCCGGCGGCCCGGAGGACCTGGCGCTGCGGATCAATCCGCCGAAGGGGACGCCCGCCGACGACGCGGAGAAGTACGCGCGGGCCCGGTTGGCGCTCGGCTACGCGTCGGTGCCCTTCCGGACCCTCTCCGGCGAACTCACCTACGCGTGGTATCGGGGACCGGCCACCCCCGTGACCGCCCCGAAAGTCCCCGGCCAGGCCGCCGAGCCGGGGCGGACCACCGCCGATCACGCGCTGATCTACGAGGAGGAGCACGGCCTGTTCGACGTCAGCTATGCCACCGCGTGGACCCTGGGTCGGACTATCGCGCTGGCCGACCCCGACTATGCGGCCGAGGTCACCCGCGCCCGCCGCGAACTGGCCAACCGGGCCGCCACGTTGTGCTCGATGGCCGGCGACCCGGTCCGCGCCCGGACCGACCCCGACACCGGCCGGAACCTCGCCGCGCTGCACGAACTCGCCGCCGACGGAGGCCGATCGCTGGCCGCCGCGCTGCGTGGCCCGGTCGAGTCGACGCCCGCGCCGAAGGTGGCCGGCCGCCGCCGACTGAGCCGGGTCGAGGGCCGCGCGCTGCTCGCCGAGGAGCGGTCGGTATCGCTGCTGCGTACCGTGGCCGTGCGCAACACCGGCGACATGCCGAACTGGCTGGACGAGTTGGGCCTGCTGCGCGGCATCCCGTTCTGCTACCTGGTACCGGATCCGAGGATGTTGCCGCCCGAGTCGATGCGACTGTTTCGGATCGACCCGTACTGGCTGGATGCCGTCCTGGCCGGGGCGAGCGACATCGGCGTGCACACCACGCAGGACCGCGACCTGGATACGCACCTGCGCGCCGTGGTCGGCCGCGCCCGCCGGACCGATCTGCTGCCCGGCGCGGGCCTGCTGATCAACTCCGAACTGGTCCGGGCCTGGCCGGACTTCCCGCTCGTCGCGAAGACCGCCGGCGGCGCTTCGATCGCCGAACTGCGTCAGGACCGACTGTCCCCGAACGTGATCCTGTACCTGTTCCGCGATGTCCCGGACCTGATCGAGATCCGCGAACCGGGCCAGGGCATCCACTTCGGCATCGACGAGGGCGACCGGATCGGCCTGCGCAGCCTGGGCGGCGAACCGGATTACGAACTGGGCGAATCCAACGGGAAGTTCTTCCCCGACCCGGAAAGCGCGCCCGGGGACACCGTGTTCACCAAGTACCTGCGCGATCGGCCGGACAACGGCACCCGCGACGTGCTGCGCCTGTTCGGCGCCGGTGGCCTGGTGCCGGACCTGGCCGGTGCGTTCGGGAAGGACGACCTCACCCCGTCCCAGTTCGCCATCCAACTGATCAACTCGCCCGTGCTCCAGTCCCTGGTGCCCAAACCGCCCTCCTTTCCGACCGGCAGCACCGATACCGCCACCGCCGCCACCGCCGCCACCACCATCACCACCGGGAGCTCGCGATGACGGACCTCGACCCCGACCTGATCGTCCCCGTCCGGCTGCACGCCCTGGTGGTCAACGACACCGTCAAGGAGGGCAGCGCCTTCATGCGGTGGCAGCCCAACTTCGACGCGATGCTCAAGACCAGGCAGGCCGCCGAACCCGAGCCGGGCAAGGACATCAAAGGCGTTGCGTACGGCGTGCACCTGCAATGGCAACTGCCCGAGGCACTCACCTCCGGGCAGTACGACCCGGACACCGGCGAGACCACCTTCCCGCTGGTGCCCAACCGCTGGCTGGTGGTGCGCCACCACACCGTGCCTTCGCCGCGTCCCGGCGCCGGGCAGACCCGGGCCGCGGCGTGGCTGATCCACAGCGACTACCTGCAACGCACCAACGGCATCCCCGGCAAGCAGGGCTCGTCCCCGTTCCTGAGCGAACACCCGGACACCGGCGCACTGCGCGAGGACTTCATCGGCCGTGCACACGATCTGCGCACCGGCGGCTGGACCGAACCCGCGCCGGTGGAGCCGTTCCTGACCGCGATCGGCCCCGGCCTGCCCGCGTTCGCCGGTTTCCAGCCCTACCACCAGAACGTGTTCTCCTTCCACGACACGCTCGACGACCTCAAGGGCAGCGGACACAACGTGCCCGCGCCCACCACGCTGAGCTACTTCGCGCTGGGCTGGTACGCCGACGACACCGCCGAGTTCCTCCGCCGCGCCGCCACCATCCCCGGCCTGCTGCCGCCGGGCAGGACGGGCACCGACGATGTCATGCGCGCGCTGGGCTGGGCCCTGCCCGGGTACACCGACCTGCCCGAGGAGGTGACCCCGCCGGCCGGCCTGCGCCGCTCGGTGTACAGCGGCGCCGCGCTCGGCATCCCGTGGACGTACTACGACTGGTTCCCCGACTCCGACATCCCCGAGCAGCCGCAGGATCTCCCGGTCACCGTCGGGCACAGCATCGGCGACGCGCTCGGCGACATCACCGCGCGTGTGTCCAGCGACGCGCGGACCGGGGAACTGGTCAAGGCGCTGTTCCACGGCACCATCGACGGCTTCGACCAGGCCGACGGGGACCGCGACCTGGACGAGGTCACCCGCCGCGCCTGGTTCTCCGCGTCCGCGTCCGGCTACACATGGCAGATCGTGCCCCGACCCACCGAAGGCCCCGAACCCGCGCGGGCCGGGCCCGGCCGGACGCCGGCCTGGCTGGACAAACTCAACCGCGACCAGCGCCGCTACGACGCAGCCGGACGCGAACTGGCGCACGTGCAGGAGCGGTTGCGCACGCTGTGGTGGCTCAAGGGCCTGCCCGGTGACCATCCCGAGGGCTTCGACGCCGCCGCGGCGAACCTGCTCGACCCGAACCGCGCCGGCAGCCCCGCCGCGCGCGCCGACACGCTGCTCGCCGAACTGACCGGGCTGCGCGAGGACATCCCGCAGGGCACCACGTCCGAAGAGGTCCAGAAGGACATCGACCGCTTCGCCGCCGAACAGCACCTACCCGCCCACCTCGAACTGCGCCGGGTCGCCGAACCGCCCTTCCATCGCACCAGCGACCCGGTGGTCCTGATCGCCGACGGGGGCGTCACCGAGCCGCTGACCCGCGACCCGGAGCAACCACTGCCCTGCCGCACCGGGTCCGGGCTGCTCACCGCACTGCGGGTGAACGGCCAATGGGACGACACCACTACCGCCCCGCCACCGCTCGACAAACCCGAACCCGGCCCGATCGACGTGCCCAACCTGCCGGCGCCCGGACCCGCGCTGCTCGCCGAGTTCGCCCTGCTCGACCGCGCCGCCCGCACGGCGGCCACCGACGACCCGGACCGGCGCAGCGCGCTCGCGGTGGCCCTGGCCGCGCCGGAGCAGCACACCCGAGGGGTCCTTGCCGAATACACGGCGGTGTGGCGGCAACCGTGGTTGCCGATGTACCTGCAATGGGACCTGCGCTACCACCCCATTCCGTACCAGGAGGAGGGCGGCAGGCGGAACTGGACGTTCACCAAGGCGGGCGACTACCGGTGGGAGGGCACCGGCGCACGCCCCGGCAACGGCCAGGACGGTCCGGAGTGGATCCCGTTCACCGCGCGTGCCTTCCTCACTCCGAGCGCGTCGTACGTGCTGATGCGGCAGATCGATCGGCTGATCGACACCTACGCCGACGACCCCGTCGAGGTCGAACGGCTGCGCAGGTTGCGCGAGACCTACGCCGATCTGGACATCCTGACCCAGACCCTGGACGGCTTCAACGACGCCCTGCTGATGCGCGACATCGGCGCCCGGAACGCGACCCCGGCGGCCGAGGTGCGATTGCTCGGCGAGGCCGGGCACGTCGCCGCGCCCGGAGTGCCCGGCGACGACGTCGAGTTCAGCTTCCAGCCGGTGCGCGCGGGCCAGTTCTACTTCCGCGACCTGCGGATCATCGACCGGTTCGGGCGGTCCGCGGTGATCGCCAACACGGATGGCGACGGGCACCTGCAACTGCACCTGCTGACCCCGGACAGCACCCGGCCCAGCGCGCCGCTGGCCCCGGACATCGAGGCGCCCGAGCGCTTTGCGCAACTGCCGCCGCGGCTGCTCCAGGACGCCCGGGTACGGATGCGGACGGTCTCCGGGCGCACCGAGGTCGAGCCGCCGGCGGGCCGGGCGGTGCGGGTGGGCGATCCCGACAGTCCGCTGGTCGGCTGGGTGTTGATCAACCGCTTGGACGACAACCTGCTGGTGTACGGGCCGGCCGGCGAGGCGTTCGGCGAACTGCGGATCATTCGCACCGCCGGGAGCACCCGCGAGACCAGGTGGACGCCGCTGCCTTCGTCCCCGTACGCCGACGCGAACGACGAGCGGTTCGGCCGCGAACACCCGAACCTGGCCGGTTTCGTCCGTGCCCTGGTCGGCCCGATCGGTCCGTACTCCGCGCTCCTGGCCACCATCGATCAGGGCGTGGAGGGGATCACCGACACCGCCGCCCGGGACGACCGCGCGCCCGCGCGACTGGTCGGCCGTCCGGTCGCCCTGTTCCGGATGCGGCTGGACGTCGAACTGCGCGGCGATCCGCTGAGCAACCCCGGCTGGAAGTACGCCCTCGGCACGTCGGACGAGCGGTATCCGCACTACCGGTGGCCGATCCGGCTGGGCGATCCGGAGCAGCTCACCGATGGGCTCCTGGGGTATTACGCCAGTGCCACCGGGCCGGGCGGGCGTACCGACTACACACGTCTGCATGTGGGCGAGCGCGCGGCGGACGATCCCTACCTGGTCGAGATCGGCAACGGCGCGGGCCTGGAACTGCCCGCCAGGCCGGACGGCCCGGAGTCGGTCTCGCACCATCTGACCGTCCTGGCCGATCCGCACAACCCGATCCACGCGACCACGGACATCCTGCCGGTCACGAATGTCGAGTTGCCCGCCGATCTGGTGCATCAGGCGCTGCTGCGGATCCGCGCCGCGTTCCGGCTCAACCCGCTGCTCGCGCCGACCCGGATCCCGCCGACCGACCCCGCCCGGCGCAACGGCGGCGGATATGTGCGGATCGGTACCTTCGGCGACGAACAGCCGCTGCCCGAGGAGATGTTGGTGATGGTTCGACCCGCCGCCTGGCACGGGACCTGGACCTGGGCCGAGCCGCGCTCGGCGGCGGACGGGGACTGGCAGGAGCGGGCGCTGCTGGCCGCCGATGGCGATGTGCACTCCGACGACCCGGTCCCGCACGCGCGCGCCGGCTATCTGCTCCTGCAACCGGCTCAGAGCGCCGCAGAGGAGGAACTCGCGTGATCATGCACTCGGCGGAGGGTGACACGGTACTCGGCTACACGCTGACCCCGGTGCCCCGACTGGTCAACGTCAGCACACCGCAAAAGCCCGAACTGCTGCGCCTGGAACTGACCATCAAGGGCAGCGCGGACACCCCGGTCTATCTGAAGCGGGTCGACATCGCCCTCCCGCACGGCACCGGCGAGACCGACCTGACCCCGACCGCCGTCACGTCGATCAAACCCATCTGGGACCACGAGACGCCACCGGACCAGAAGTGGGCCACGGAGGCGAAGATGGTCGACGGCAAGGCCGTCGTCTCCTTCGACAGCAGTCGGCAACCGGTCTGGGCGGACGGCGAGTTCACGGTCACCCTGATCCTTTGGGACTTCTACGTCAACGAGACGGTCGGCACCGCCGACATCGTGATCACCGAATGGACCTCGCCCGACGAGGACTCCGCACCCACGTCGAAGACGACGAACTTCTCGCTGGACAAGTGGCCGGCCGAGTTCACCTTCGCCAACTTCCGCCCGAACAAGGTCACGGTTGCCAACGGAGAGGAGGTCACGCTGCGTTGGGAGCGTAGCCGAGGTCCGCAGTACACGATGTACTGGGAGGGCGGCTCCCAACGGGTCGACAACCTCAGCTCGTGGCCGTCCGGGCCGCTCGATCACACCGTGGGCTTCATGCTGGTCGCCGTGGACGGCAGCGGTCCGACCAGGCGGACGTATGCGCTGACCACCGCCGTCACGGTGACCGAACCGAACCTGCTCGTCGGCAACCTCGATGTCAACGGGATCACCCAACTTCAGGGTCCGCGACAGGAGTTCCCGCTCCCCGGAAGCGGCAACTCGCAGTACTACAAGGCGGCCACGGACGGCATGCTCGTCGGCTACCTCTCCGGGCGCAGTGGTGCGCCGGGCTCGACACTGGCCGCCACGGTGTACCGGGCCGGGAACAACGAGTACACGATGCGCTTCACCTCGGAGAACCCGGCGTCGGCGCCACCCAAGGAGACCCCGATCAGCGTGCCGGTGCCGCAGGACGCCGAGGTGCTGCTGTACTTCGGTGGGCAGAGCGGCGACACCCTCGACCTGGTCTGGTTGCCGCAGGGCACCGGGAAGTTCGAGGTGATGCCGCGATGACGCCGGGGGCCGAGCCGTTGCTCGCATACTCGCTGACCACCGACCCTGATCCGCCCCGGATCGGCGCCTCGGCCACGCTGCGGCTGGTGGTGCGTGGCGGTGCGCGGCCCGCGTACTGCCGGCGGATCACACTGAGCGTGCCCACCGGTACGGGGGCCGCGGCGCTGACCAACAACCCGGCGGCGATCCGGGATGCGCCGGTCCAGGGCGGCAATCACCAGGACCAGGGCGGCGGTTGGACCATTGCGCGGTCTACGCCGAGCGGGCGGGCCGAGTTCACCGCGACGCCGCGCGCGGCACGGGGTTGGTTGCCGGGGGTCACCCCGCTGACCCTGGAGTTGGGCGACATCGCGGTCAACGCGGCGATCGGCGGCGCGACGTTGACCGTCACCGAGGAGAGCAGCGCCGACGGGACGACGTGGGCCACGCGTAGCACTTCGCTCCCGGTGCCCAAGTTCGCCGCCGGCTTCGTCTTTCGGGGCTTCGCCCCGGACCGGATCCACGTGGACAACGGCGAGTCGGTCCGGCTCACCTGGGAGGGCTCGACCGCGTCGTATGTGATGCGGTGGGGGCATCTGGGCGTCGACGACGTGAGCAACGTCAAGGAGTGGGTCTCGCCGCCGCTGCACGACACGACGACATTCCGGCTGGCCGCATTCGTCCCGGGCAGCGGCGCCGAGAAGGTGCTGACCACGACCGTCACGGTCTTTCGCCCGCACCTGTTCGTGGGGGATCTCCGGGCCCGGCGCAACGTCCGGCTGATCGGCGCCGACCAGCGGCTGAACCCGGTGCCCGGCGGCGCTGCGCTGCGGCTGCGGGCGCCGACCGATGGCACCCTGGTCGGCCATGTGAAGGCCAAGGTCGGTGCGGCGCCGGCCACGGTTCGGGTCGCGGCGGACGAGTATGTGCAGGTCTTCACGTCGGACAATCGGGACGCGTCGCGGGTGCCGGCGGAGACCCCGTTCCACGTCCCGATCCGCCGGGGCGCCACCGTGGCGATCAGCGCCACGGGGACCGCGGCCGACGACTTCGGGCTCACCTGGTTGCCGAAGGGGACCGGCCTGCTTACGCCCGTCGACTGATCGGCCGGTTGGTGGCCGCCGGGACCTGCCGCTCGCGCAGTAGCAGGCCGGCGGTCACCGCGACGAAGACGGCGGTGAGGCCGTGGATCCCGAGCGCCTTGGCGGCCGAGCCGTCGTGGCTCAGCACGATCACCATGTCGCCGGCCGGGATGAAGGTGACGGCGAGCAGGGCCCACCCGAGGGCCCGGCGGTAGCCGGTGAGCAGGAGGGCGAAGACGACCAGGCCGGTGCCGAGGTCGCGGACGCCCTTGACGGCGAGGAACGCGGTGCCCTCGTGCTCGGGCCAACTCGGCAGGCCGAAGCCGGACGCGGTGGATTGTGGGGCGATCAGGTAGGCCAGGCCGATGTAGATGATGAAGAGGCCGCCGAGTGCGGCCAGGGTGGTGGTGAGGGTCTTGAGGTTCATGGTGCTTGCTCTCCCCGTGTCGTTTCGGTCTCGTTGATGGGAAGCGCCGTGCGTTTCCCTGGGAGAACACTCGCCCGGGGCTCCTGGAAGGCGCATGGAAGCGACTTGGAGCGGGTGGGGTGGGTTGACGGAGAAGTAGTTAGCTGCCATATTAGTTGATGTGGAACACGAACCGATGCCTGAGGAAACCCCCACGCTCGACCAGGCGGCGTACCAGATCCGGCGCTATGGGCTCGATGTCGACCCGCAGGCCGTGCTGGTCGCCGTCCGGCTGATGGCGGCGGGGGCGCGGCTCGGCCAGGCGGTCGAGGTGCACTTCGCCCGGTTCGGGCTGTCCGCCGGGCGCTATCGCCTGTTGGCCGCGCTGGAGGACGCCGATGGGGAGATGACCCCGTCGGGCCTTGCGGACGTGCTCGGGGTGACCCGGGCCACGGTGACCGGACTGCTCGGCGGTCTGGAACGGGAGGGGCTGGTGCTGCGCCGGCCCTCCGCCGAGGACGGGCGCTCCGCGGTGGTCGTGCTGACCGCTCGTGGGGCGACGAAGATGCGGGAGCTGGCTCCCGAGCACTTCGGTCGCCTGCAGGAGATGGTGGGCGCGCTCGAACCCGAAGAGCGCACCGTCTTCCTCGAGTTGCTGGGCCGCCTGGTCCGGGGCTTTCCGGCCCTGACGCAGGAGTAGCGGTCCCGGATCGTACACAGCCGTCCCGGCGTCGCCGGGCCGGCTTTCGCTTGACCATATAGTTAGGGAGCTAACTAGATGTCCGAAACGGAGACCGAACCCCGTATGCGACAAGGCCGTTCGTCAGCCCGGGGCTCCGGCCCGCCACCCTTCACGCTGTGGCGGGAGGTGCTCGTCGCGTACCTGGCACCCGCCCTGATGGCGGGCGCCGGGGGAGTGATCGGCGGGCAGCAGGACCTGACCATCGCCGCCTGTACGTCGATCGCCGGCACCTCGGCGCTCGTTGCCACACTGGTCGGCAGCCGGCTGCAACGCCGGGCCGGGCGGCGGTCGTGGCTGACCTCGTGGCCTCGGATCGTGCCGACGCTCGTCCTGGCCATCGGGGTGACGGCCTTCGCCGCCCTGGTCGGCTGGTTCGTCGGCGGCCACGTGCCCGAGGCGATCATCCCGCACAGCGGCCCGTGGCCCGGCCGACTGCGCCTGGACCTGCCGATCTCGGCGGCCCTGGCCACCACCATCATCACCTGGCGCTGGCGCGGATCCCTGCGCTCCGCCGGGTAGGCCGCACCACCTGCCCCAATCCCCTGCAATCCTCGGCAATCCTCGAAAGGCATGTACACACATGATCGTCGTCATGGGCGCGACCGGAGCCACCGGAAGTGCCGTACTGGACCGCCTCGTCACCCTCGGCATACCGAGCCGGGCGCTGAGCCGCGACCCGGCCGGCCTGCGGGCCGGGCTGAGCGCCGAGGCCTGCGCCCTGGTCCAGACCCACGCCGCCGACGCGGCCGATCCCCAGTCGCTGCGTGCGGCGTTTGTCGGGGCTAGCCAACTCTTCCTCGCGATGGCCAACAGCCCGGCGCAGGTGGCGCACGAGACCGCCGCCATCGCGGTCGCCGCCGAGTGCGGCGTCCGACACATCGTCAAACTCTCCGCCCCGGCCGCGACGCCGGACTCCCCGGTGGCCTTCTCCCGCTGGCATCACGAGATCGAACAGGCGCTGGACGCAAGCGGGTTGCCGCACACCGTGCTGCGGCCGTACGCGTTCATGCAGAAGCTGGTCACCCTCGCGCCGCCGATCCTGGCCGAGGGGGTCGTCCTGGGCGCGCTGGGCGCCGCCGCGTGCAACTACGTGGACTGCCGCGACATCGGCGATGCCGCCGTCGAGGTGCTGACCCGACCGGACCTGGTGGGCGAAACGTACACCCTCACCGGGAGCCGTACCTTCACCTATCCCGAACTGGTCGACCTGCTGAGCCTGGTCCTCGACCGCCCGATCCGCTACCTCGACCTGCCCCCGCAGGCAATGTACGAACACCTGGTCCGCCGCGCCGGCCTCCCGGACTGGCTCGCCGCCCACGTCGTGGAAATCCAGCAACTGGCCGTACACCGCCCGGAATCCCCCACGGACACGGTCGAGAAGCTCCTCGGCCGCGCCCCGCGCACCGTGGAAGCCTTCCTCTCCGAGAACATCCACCAATTCCGTTAGGAGACAGGCGGGTTGAAGCGGGAGTAGTCCGGCTCGCTCCAGCGCAGCGGGACCGCGTCGGGGATTTCCACCACGTCGGTGACGGTGAACTCGACGAGCCGTTGGGCGCCGGGGAAGCGGGCGATCTCGTCCGGGTCCCAGATGGTGCGGGCCGAGCCGGACAGGTGGAGCGTCGTGCCGGTGTCCCAGTCGGGGACCAACAGCCCGGCGGATGAGTTGAGTTCGAGGTTGCCCAGGGTCAGGAACATGGCGTTGCCGGCGTAGTCCGGCCAGCGCAGCACGGTCGGCGACAGGACCTGGATGAAGCCCGGATTGCCGCCGCGATGCGAGGCGTCGGTGTTGCCGAGTTCGTCCGAGGTGGCCACGAAGAACGTGTCCGCAGTGCTCAGGGTGAGCTGCTGCTTCATGGTGAGGGCGGTGCCTCGGGTGACCGTGCGGGTTGCGTCGCGGGTGGCGGCCTGCTGCGCGGGCTCGGCGTCGTTCGGGTCGCGCAGGATCCGAAAATTGCGCCTCTGGATGTACTTGGGGCAGTTGGAGATCACCTGGTCGGGCTCGACGCGCAGGCCGCCGGCCATCGGGGTCGCTCGGCCGTTGATCCGCATCCGCCGCCGGGACGCGGGCTCGATGGCGATCATGCCGACCAGGGCCGGGCCGCCGCCGAGGACCTCGGCCAGCGGGTCGTCGGCGAGGGGGAGTGCGTCGACGGTGAGCGTGTGCGGGTCCGGGACGCTCAGGAAGCCGGGATCGCCGGTCAGTTGCGATGCCCAGATCCGGCCGGCGGCATCGGTCCCGCCCACGATGATCATCGGCTGCTCGGCGAGGAATGCCGCGGCGACCGGCGGGATGACCGCCTTGATGACGGCGAGTGTGTGCGCGGCCTGGCGGGTCAGCTCCGCGCGATCCTGGACCGCGCGTTCCCCGCGGTGGTACTGGGTTGCCACGGCATTCCCTCCGAATGTGGAGTTACGGGTTTCGGTGCGCCGGGTCTAGAAGAAGCCGCAGCTCGGCGCGCCGGCGGTGGGTGCGTCGGCCGGGTCGGCGCCGGTCGGGGCGTAGATCTCCAGGCGGATCCCGTCCGGGTCGGTGAAGAAGATGCCACCGGAGGTGCCGTGCTCGCCGTGCGGCACGACCCCGTCGTACTTGAACGGCGCGTCCAGCCCGCGCAGCACCTGCTCGGCCGCCTTCACTTCCTCGACCGTGTCCACCTGGAACGACAGGTGGTGCAACCCCGGGTCGGCCGTGCGGAATTCCCCTTCGCTCTGCTGCCACAGGGTGACCAGGAGCCGCCCGTCCCGCCCGAGGAAGGCGAACCGCCGATCCACCTCGGTGCCCTCGGCCACCACGTCGAACTCGAACACGGCCCGGTAGAAGGCCACGGAACGATCCAGATCGGTGACGTTCAGCCCGACATGCCCGGCCTGAAGTGTCTTGAGGTTGCCCATCGTTGCTCCCTTGGTCGGGTGGATCACCGGAAATGTGCGTGCGCAGGCCGGGAGGTGGCCGCTCGGCGACCCCAACTACTCTACTAATGATTACACAGCGATCGATCCATTAGAAGTAGCGGGTGTGTCAATTTTCCCTACTCGGAGATCGGCTCGGACGCGTTTCCCGACGGCCGGCAGGTCCGTTCCCCAGCGGCCACCGGACAGTTCGTTCACCATGTGCAAACCCCGTCCCGTCTCGGCATCGCGATCCGCGGCGCGCAGCAGCGGCACCGCGTCCGAGTGGTCCGCGACGGCGATCCGTACCCGGCGGGTTGTCGGCCTGTGGCAGATGCTCACCCGAATCGGGCCCCGGTCGACGTGCGTGACGGCGTTGGCCACCAGCTCGGTGACGACGAGGCCCGCCGCGTTGTCGAGGTCGACGTCGTCGAGCCGCCAGGCACGCAGCGCATCGGATACGAACCGGCGGGCGATTGCCGCGGATTGTGGTTCCCTCGGCAGTTCCTGCGCGTACCCGTGTCCCTCGCATGCCGCGTGGCCCGTCAGTGGGAGCACGCCGATCGGGCTACGCATCGGGACGACCCCCGTTGCCGTGGGCCCGCGCGCGCCCCAACACGACGAAGGCGGTGAGCCGTTCGGGCGAGCAGAGCACACCCGGACCGGCGAGCGGCGCGACCCACCACGGCCCGTCCTCGCTCGGCTCGTACCGCCCGGGCGCGGGCACCAGGATCATGTCCGACTGCGGGTGCACCCACGCGCCCGGCGCCCGCCACGACCCGTGCACCGTCGTCGGGAGCAGTGCCGTGTAGGTGGCCTCGTCCCCGCGCCCTCGCGGGTGGTGGACGACCGGGCCCCTCAGCGCCTCGGCAAGCGGCCCGGCGCACTCGACCGGGCTCCGCCCGCCGGCCGCCGCGTGCACGACGTCGACCGCCAGGTCCACGGCCGCGAAGTGTTGCCCCGGGCGCAGCCAGGCCGCCCCCGACTCGAACCACTCCGTCACGGCCTGCGGCACGGACGGCGCGGCCTCCAGCAACCAGGCACCCGACGCCACCAACGTCTCGGCCCGGGTCCGGCCCGCCGCCGGCGCCGGTGAACTCGGATATCTTGCCGCACTGTTCATGATTGCCCCCAAGCGGTACTTCTTCGCATTGCGACGTGTCAGGTAATGGAACCGGCGCTACGGTGATCGGGTCACCACGGAATCGGGACACAACCGCTTAATGCGCTTAACGCCCTGCTTGGGAGGGTGTACTCACCGTGAACAACCCGCGCGTACGCAACGAGTTCCATCGAGCCGTCCAAGAGACCGGCCTCACCTACGCCCAACTCGCCGCCGACATCCGCCGCACCGCCGCCGAGGGCGGAATGACCCTGCGCACGAACAGCTCCGCCATCACGCACTGGGTGAACGGCAAATCACCCGCACCGGAAACCGCCGTCCACATCGCCGAGGTCCTCTCCCGCCGCCTCGGACGGCACATCACCCCCGTCGATCTGGGCTGGACCACCGGCACTTCGGACCGGACCGATACCTCGCTCGGGACGACCATCGGGCCCGACCCGATCGAAGTAGTACGACGCATCGGCGAAGCCGACATCAACCGACGCCAGGTCTTCACCGCCGCCGCGTACAGCGTCGCCGCCGCAGCCCTGCCCCTCGGCCTCGGACAAACCGCCGAAGCCGCCGAAGCCCGGCAACGCACCGCAACGGGCGGGCGGTTCGGTCGATCCGACATCGCCGCCGTCCGCGCCATGCTCCAGGCGTACACGAGCATCGACGAGCGCCAAGGGGGACAGCACGGCCGGTCGGCCGTCGTGCAGTATCTCCGCTCCGACGTTGCCGATCTCACGCATGGTCGCTTCGCCGGCGAGGCCGACCATCGCGACGCGCTCACCACGGCCGCCGCCGTTACCTATCTCGCCGGTTGGAAAAGCTACGACGCCGGCGAACACGGGCTTGCCCAGCGCTACTACCTCCAAGCGTTCGCCCTCACGCGTGCGGCCGACGACCCGTTGCACACCGCGTGGATCCTGCGGACCATGGCCAACGGGGCGATGGACATCGGTCGACACGAGCACACTCTCGACCTGGCCGACGCCGCGCTTTCCCTCGTCGCAGGCCGTTCCGAGCCCGGGCTGTTGTCGCTCTTCGTCAGCACGCGCGCCCAGGCCCTGGCGACCGTCGGACGTGGCCCCGAGGCTGTTGCCGAGATCCGGCGGGCCCAAGACCTCACGTTTCGGGGCGAGGACGAGGAACTACCGTTCTGGGCCGGGATCTGGTGCTCGCATCGGGGCACCGTCGCAAGCACCGGCGCGAACTGCTTTCGCAGCCTGCGAGACCATGCGAACGCGGAGAAGCAGTACGCGGGAGCGGCGAGCAGCTTCGACGTGGCCACCGGCAAGGCCCGGGTCACTGCCCTCACGCTCTCCTACCTCGGCAGGGAGCAGGCCGCGCAAGGTCACCTCGAACAGGCATGTGGTACCTGGGGCCGCGCCCTGGACTACTTCGGCGGCGTCCACTCCGACCGAGCCGCGCAACAGGTCTCGGGTATTCGCCGACAACTCGCCGTCTTCGAACGCCGAGGCGTCGGCCCGGCCGCCCACCTCGACCAGCGCGCCCGCCACTGGCAACTTGCCCACGCCTGACGGGGATTCCGGCTGCCGCGGTGGTCGCGGTCGCGTGGCTTCGAGGGACCGGCCCCTACCCCAGTACGCGCCACCACCACACGATCGACGGGACCTCCGGCGGTGGGCGTAGGCCGGGGTCGGTCGGGGTGTCCGTCCAGCGCGGGCCCGGTGCGGGTGTCGCGTCGGCCGTTGTGTAGCGCGGTACGGCTGCGCCCCATTCGGCGTTGCCGCGGATCGTGTGGGCCAGGCCGTCGAGGTAGGCGCGGCCGGCCGGCCCGAGGTCGGGGCGGGCCCGGTCGCGCAGGCGCAGGAATACGGACAGGGCGCCGTCGCGCAGCCGGGTGGCCCGGTCGACGGCCTCGGCCGCGGTCAGGCCGTGGCGGACTCGCAGGACGCCGTACACGTTCTGGTCGCCCTGGCCGTCGTTCGTCTCACGGGCCGCCGACTGCCGGTCGTTGTCCAGCGCGGCGGCCAGGATCGCCGCCTCGGTCGCCGCCCGGACCGCCGGCGCGCCGGCCTCGGCCTCGGACATCGGCTCGCCGTGCGCGTACTCCAGGAGCGCGCAGGTCGGCCCGCCGCCCGCCGAGTGCAGCCGCATCGCCACGTAAGAATCGAGGTCGGGTACGTATCCTTGCGCACGGTTGGTGATTTGTTCGGCCACGCCGCCCAGCCAGGCCCGATTGGCGTGGGCGAACCGCCGGGTGAGGAGTGCGTCCGGGTCCGCGCCCGCGCGCAGTCGGCGGCCGATGTCGGCCACCGCCGTCTCGAACCGGTCGGCATCGGGCTCGGCCGACCCCCGGACCAGGGCGCGCTGGGCCCGGTCGGCGGCGACCAGGAATCCGGCGGGGTCGCTGCTCAGCGGGCCGTTGTCACAGCGCGCGTCGTCGAAGGCGAACCCCCAGTAGGTCCACAACACGCACGGCAGCAGCCGCTCGGCGCTCGCGTGCGGCGCGCATCGGGCGAAGAACTCCGCGGCCCGGGTACCCGCCAGGCGGGCCCGGGACCGGGCGTCGGCGGTCAGCCCGATCTCGTCCGCCCAGGCCAACGCCTGTCTCTCCACGTCGAGTACGGCCGGATTCAGCGCACCGGGCAGGGGACAGAACACGGGCGGGGCCACCGGGCTCGAGTCCGTCGGAACCCGACCGTGATCACGGATGTCGCGCATGGACCGTTGGACCACCCTTCGCCGAGGGCCCGTCGGAGCTTCCCCGACGGTTGCCCGCTGCGACGACGCTTTCCCAACGAACGGCACGCGGAACCCGCCGGCTCGCGAAGGTCATCCGGGCGGAGGCAGCGGATCCCCCCGACCCGCGTCCGGGTCGTGCAGGGCGGCGAACCGCACATCGCGGTCCAACGCGTGGAAGGCGTGGGTGAGTTGCTCGTAGTGTTCACGTTGCTCTTCGAGCTGCGGGGTGACCTGTACCGTGCCCGGCCGGCGACTCGAATCGACTCCGGACGCGGGGGCCGGGGCCGGGTCCGCGAACAACATCGTGGTGTAGGTGGTCCCGGGTTCCCGGGGATCGCCGGAGCGTGGGAAGACGATGAAGTCCCACGACTGGGCGCCGGCCGTGGCCGTGCCCGGATCGCGCAGCAGCAGGGCGTACGCCGGGGGTTGTCGCCACACCTGGAGCGGGGCGAGTACGGCGAGGCGGGTGCCCACCGCGCGCCACTGCGGCGCCGGGCGGCCGATGTGGTGCAGGTCGGAGAACAGTTCCCGGCGCAGCTTGACATAGCGCGGGGCGACCGTGGCCAGGCCCTCGACCGCCGCGGCCACGTCCATCCGGCTGTCGCAGTGGCCGATGCTGCCCTCCCGGTTTTCCAACTCGCGGCGTACCCACGCGCGCAGCACCGGGTCGAGTGCGCCGAGGCGGTATGCGTCCTCGGCACACTCGACGGTGAACAGCGCCGCCGCGTACAGGCCCCGATACTGCGCCCACAGATCCACGTTCCCGTTCTCCCCACGCTCGGTCGCACCACCGCCCGGTCAGGATAAGGCGGTTGCCGTGCGATCAGTGGCAGTACGGGGACTCGGTTTCGACACCGGGGCCGACCCCAACACCCACGCCGGCTCAGGCGATTCGCTTGTAGTAGAAGCTGCCGTCGCGCAGCGCGCCGGCCGGGTCGGTCGCGTACTCCGGTACCACGCCGTAGTGGGTCCAACCGGACGCGCGGTACATGTGGTCGGCGGTGCTCTCGGCCTCGGTGTCGAGCAGCAGCAGGGTGGAGCCGGCTTGCGCGGCGGCCTGTTCGGCGGTGGTGAGCAGGGCCCGGCCCAGGCCCTGCCCGCGCGCGTTGCGGTGCACCATCAGCTTGACCACCTCGGCCCGATGCCGGCTGTTCGGCCTGTGGTCGAGGGCGAGACCGACGGTGCCGGCCAGGCCGTTCGGGCCGCGGGCGATCCAGACCCGGCGGCTGCCGTCGGCCACGGCGGGCTCCAGGGAGCGCCACCAGGCCGCCGCCGCGGCGTGGTCGAGGGGGGCCAGGAAGCCGACGGAGGAGCCGCCGGTGACGACGTCCACGAGGAGGTCGGCGAGGTCCGCGGTGGTGCTGCGGAAGTCTTCGGCGGTGAGTGGGGTGATGGTCATGGTGTGCAACGCGGGCCTCCGTTACGGCAGGACGAGGATCGGATCGGGGACTTGGCTTACGGCAGGACGATCAGCAGCGCGTATCGCACGGGGTCGGGCCCGGGGCAGCGGAAGCGTGATCGGGACCACGAGCGAAAGCGCAGGCAGTCCCCGGTGCGCACCTCGTGCACCCGTGCGCCCGTGGTGATCTCCAGGACGCCGTCCAGCACCCAGATGTGGTGTTCGAGGCCCGGGATGGACGGCCCGTCGTAGGCGATGTCCGCGCCGGCGCGCAGCGTGCCCTCGACGACCTCGCCGCGCAGTCCCGGGTGCGGTGGGGAGACCGAGCGGCGGGTGAAGCCCGAGGTCCGGTCCTGCCATACGTCCTGCCGGTCGGCCCGCACCAGTTGCGGCGGCTCCGACTCGACCTCGGCGAGCAGCTGCGACATGGTCCGTTCGTACACCGCGCACAACCGGCCGAGCAGCGCCGCCGTCGGGCTGATCTCGGCGCGCTCCAGGCGGGACAGGGTCGACCGGCTCACGTCCGTACGGCGGGCCAACTCGTCCAGTGACCAACCGTGTTCGGTGCGCAGCTCGGCGAGGCGATCGGCCAGGCGGGCCTCGATCGGATCGGTGTCTCTCATATTTGGGACTGTATCCCAGATATGAGACGAGCAGATCAGCGGCCCCGGTGTCGCCCCCGGGATGATGCCTGCGCGGGGACCGTGGCGGGCGTGGCCTTCGCGGATTTCCCAGGCTTCGCGGCCTTCACGGTCTTCGCGGGATTCCCGTTCCCGTGATCGGCCGCTGCCAGGACCGCCGCCAGCGCCGTGGTGACCGGGACCGAGGCGACCAGGCCGATGCTGCCGACCAGGGTGCGGGCGATCTCCTCGGCGACGATCTCGCTGGTGGCCACGTCCAGGACGTCCCGGCGGGCGATCGAGAACAACAACATCAGCGGCAGGGCGGCGCCCGCGTAGGCCATGACCAGCGTGTTGACCGTCGACGCGATGTGGTCCCGGCCGATCCGGATGCCCGCGCGGTAGAGCCGACGGGCCGTCATGGTCGGGTCGGCCTGCTTGAGTTCCCACACCGCCGAGGTCTGGGTGACCGTCACATCGTCGAGTACGCCGAGCGATCCGATGATGAATCCGGCCAACAGCAGGCCGTGCAGCTCGATGTCGGGATACAGCACGTGTACCAGGCCGGTCTCGTCCGAGGTGTTGCCGGTCAGGTGTGCCCAGCCGATGAAGAGTTTGCCCAACACCCCGATCAGGGACAACGATACGAGCGTGCCGACCACCGCGACCGAGGTGCGGGTGGAGATGCCGTGACACAGGTAGAGCGCGACGAACATGATCGCCCCGCCGCCGACCACGGCGACCAGCAGCGGATCGGAGCCGTGCAGGATGGCCGGGAGGATGAAGAAGGACAACACCGCGAAACTGATCGCCAGTGCGATCAGCGCGGTCACCCCGCGCAGTCGGCCGACCACGATCACCGCGAGCGCGAACAGCCCGGCGAGCAGCAACATCGGTGGGCCGCGCCGGACGTCGATCACCGAGTAGCGCAGGTCCTCGGGTGCGCCGGGGGCGTAGGAGAGCACGACGTCCTGGCCGACCGAGTAGTGGCGCACCTGGCCGGGGTGGACCACCTCGTTGAACCTGCGGCCCTTGTCCGCGCCGGAGGTGACCTCGATGCCGACCCGGCGGCAGTCGGCGGCGGGGCCGGACGCGCCGGGCGCGCCGAGGGTGGGCGGGGGCCAGGGGACACCGCCTGGGGTGGCGCCGGCGTCGGGCGGGGCTTTGCTTCCGGATCCGGTTCCGGCTCCGGTTCCGGAAGGGTCGCCGCCCGTGAAGGCTTCCGCGTCGGCCTGGCCGCAAGGCAGCGCCTCGATCCTGGTGACCCGGCCGTCGCGGGTCTCCTGGTCGAAGCCGACGCCGGTCCGGGGGTGCGCCGGTGTGCCGTTGGGCCAGAGCAGCACCAGGCCGACCACGATGGCGGCGGCGAAGGGGATCAGTACGGCGATCACCAGGCGGCGCAGCCGGATCGAGACGGGGGTGGCCGGGCCGTGCGCATGGCTGTGGCCGTGGCCGTGGCCGTGCCCGTGGTCGTCCCCGTGGCCATGCGCGGCACCGTGTCCGCGTCCGGGGCCGCGCGTGTGCTCGTGCTCGTGCTTGCGCGTATGGGCCGGTGGATCCGGTGGTCCGTGGCCGGCCGGCTCGGCGGTCTCGTCCGTACCGCCGTCGTCCCCGCGTGTCCTGCCCATCGTGCCGCCCCTCCCGATCCGGTCGACGCGTCATCGTGCCGGGATCTCGGCGGGAAGCGTATCGGGCCGGCCGAGCCGACCCGGGGGATCCGAGGCGGTTGGTCCGCGCGTACCGATCCGCCGAGAGCCGGCGCAAGCAACTTGCGGCGGATCGCCTGCAAGGCGCAAGATTCTTGCCTGCCGGTCAGCCGTTGGCCCGGTGTTCTTGCGTGGGCAGCGCCGAGAAGTGGAGGCCGGGCAATGGCCGAGATCGACAGCATCGACCACAACATCCTGCGCATGTTGCGCGAGGACGGGCGGCGGACGTTCTCCGAGATGGCGGGTCAGATCGGGTTGTCCGTCGCGGCGGTCAAACGGCGGGTGGACCGGCTCCGCGAGGAGGGCGTGATCACCGGCTTCACGGTGCAGATCGACCACGCCAAACTCGGCTGGGGGGTCGAGGCGTTCACCGAGCTGCGCTACCCCGGGAGCATGCCGGTCAGCGAGATCGTCCGGACCGCCACCGATACGCCCGAGGTGCAGGCGGTGTATACGATCGCCGGCGATCCGGATGCGCTGATCCACGTTCGGGTGCGCGACATCACCCATCTCCAGCAGGTGATCGACCATCTGCGCCGCAACGGCAACGTGACCGGCACCAAGACGCTGATGGTGCTGGGGTCGTGGACGAAGGAGGGCTGAGCTCCTCCGGTAATTCGGTTGAGTCCCGGCCTAGGGTTTGCTCATGAGCGAACGCACTTTCCGAGTCATGGTCCGGGGCGCCTTCGACGGGTTGACCGAGGAGCAGCGGGCGGAGCTGCTGGCGCGGGCCGCCGAGCACGACGTGTTGCGGGCCGAGTTCACCGCCGAGGGGCACCTGACCTACGACCTGGCGGCGCGGCCCTTCTTCACCTTCCGCTTCCTGGACGCGGGCGAGGCCGAGGAGGACATCGTCCCGGCGACCGCCCGGGCGCTGGCGGCGGCGGAAAGCTGGCTGACCGAGCACGGCTACGGCTACAAGAACCTGAAGACCCAGGCCGAGGACCTCTCCCAGGCCGCCCTGTCCAAGCGCCAACGCAAGGCACGGGCAGCGGGTTAGTGCGGCGCCCGGCGACGTTCACCCCGTCGACGGCGGTGGCGGGCGGCAGTCGGGGCGCCGGCGCAGGACCCACGTGTCCCGCCTGCCCCACGCGCCCCGCCGGGACCTACCGGGCCGCGAACGGGAACGCGTCGCGGATTGCCCAGTCGCCGTCCTCGTTGCCGACCACCAGGTGCAGTTCGTCGACTCGGGCGGTCAGCGGCAGTCGGGCGGCCACCTTGTCGGCCAGGGCGCGCAGTTCGTCCGCTCCCTGGCCGAGGGCGACGGTCAGGTGTGGGCCGACGTCGTCCGGATCGTCCAGGTACGCGCCGCCGTAGGGCAGGAAATCCGGCCAGCGTGTGGTCACCGCCTCGGTCAGGCTGGACACCGGCTCGGCCGGCTCGGGGGCCAGCCACAGACCTCGGTGGAACTGGCCGACCCGCGCGAAGACCAGGTCGAGTGCGGGCCGCGCGGCGGCGATCGCGGCCAGCGCGGTCAGGTCGTCGGGGCCGATCTCGGCCGGTGGCAACCACGGGTAGAGGACCGTGACATGCGCGGGGATCTCGTCCGCGGCGCGCGGATCGTAGCGTTCGCGCCAGGGCTCGACGGCCTGTTCGACGTCGGGAACCAGCAACACCAGGGCACTTGTCGCGTACCGTTCGGCCATCCCCGCAGTGTACGGTCCGCGCCCGGGCATGCCGCCGGATGATCGGATCCGCGCGTCGAAGTGTGCCGAAGTGTGTCGAGGTGTGCCCCCGGCGGCCAAATGTTTGCCGATCCGAAACCGGCGGGACCCAAGCGCCGGGCAAGCCGGACACGATAGACCTGGATTCGCCGAAGGCAGGCCGCCGTACCGGTTCACTCTCCTCGACCGGATCGGCAGTCCTCCCACCGGCTGCTTTCGGCCAACCCGAAGTCGTCGGGGAAAGATGCTAGGCACAGTCAATGCTTTCCTCCACGATCTCCACCGGAAGCACATCGTCTGCGTCGCCGACCACGAGTCGGCATGAGGACACTTCAGGAGAGTCGAGTCGATGAGTCCAACCGCTTTCCCCGCACTCTTCCCCGCACTGGATCCGGCCGCATCCCTGGCCGATCTGGTCGATGACCGGATCGTGCACGCACCCGCGTCGATCGCCCTGGTCGCCGGCGAACACCGAATTTCCTACCGCGAGTTGGGCGAGCTGGCCGACCTGGTCGGCGCGCGCCTGGCCGCCGCCGGGGTGGCCAAGGGCGCCCTGGTCGGCGTCTGCCTGCCGCGCACCCCGCACCTGGTCGCCACGCTGTTGGCGGTGTTGCGGGCCGGCGCGGCGTACGTACCGCTGGACCCCGAATACCCACGCGACCGACTGGAGTGGGTGATCGAGAGCTCCCAGGCACCGTTGGTGGTCACCGACCGCGCGCACGAGCACCTGCTCGCCGACTCCTCGGCGACACTCGTGTACATCGACGCGCCGCCGCCCGCCGACCCCGTCCCCGCCCGGGCCCGGACCGGCCCGGAGGACCTCGCCTACGTGCTCTACACGTCCGGATCCACCGGACGCCCCAAGGGAGTTCGGATCGAGCACCGGGGCGTCGTGGCGATGTTGCGCTGGGCGGCCGACACCTACCGGCCGGACCAGGCCCGCGGGATGTTGTTCTCCACCTCGGTGTGCTTCGACATCTCGGTCTACGAGCTGTTCTTCCCGCTCGCCGTGGGTGCGACGGTGATCCTGGTGGAGAACGTCCTGGCCCTCGCCGACGCGCCCGCGCGCGACGAGGTGACCCTGATCAACACCGTGCCCAGCGCGATCGCCGCGCTGTTACGCGGACCCGGACTGCCGAGCGGGGTGCGGACGATCAACCTGGTGGGCGAGGCGCTGTCCCGCCGGGTGGCGGACCAGGTCTACGCCTGCCCGCAGGTCGAGCAGTTGTACAACCTGTACGGGCCCACCGAGGACACCGTCTACTCGACGTGGGCCGTGGTGGACCGCGACGACCGGGCGGAGCCGCTGATCGGCGTCCCGGTCCCGGGTACGACGGTGCATGTACACGACGAGCAGGGGCAGTTGGCGGCGCCCGGCGAGCTGGGCGAGCTGTATCTCGGGGGTGTGGGCCTGGCCCAGGGCTATCACGGCCGTCCCGACCTGACCGCCGAGCGTTTCGTCACCGTGGCGGGCGAGCGCCGGTATCGCACCGGCGACCTGGTCCGGATGCGCGACGACGGCGCGTTGGAGTATCACGGCCGGGTCGACCACCAGGTCAAGCTGCGCGGCTTCCGGATCGAACTGGGCGAGATCGAGGCGGTGTTGACCGGCCATCCGGCGGTGCAGTCGGCCGCCGTGGTGCTGCGGGAGGACGCGGCCGGTCCCTACCTCGCGGCGTTCGTGCAGTGCGTCGCCGGGGCCGGCCAACAAACTTCGACGCAGCCGAGTCCTGTCGAGCTGCGGGCGCACTGCCTGACCCGGCTGCCCGCCTACATGCTGCCCGACGCGGTGGCGTTCCTGACCGAGCTGCCGCTGAACATCAACGGCAAGATCGACCGCAAGGTGTTGCCCGACGCGTCCCGATCCCGGGCGGTGACCGTCGAGTTCGTGGCGCCGCGCACCCCGACCGAGACCCGGATCGCCGAACTGTTCGGCGACCTGCTGGGCGCGTCCCGGATCGGCGTGCACGATCCGTTCCTGGACGCCGGCGGCAACTCGCTGCTCGCGGTGGGATTGCTGGCCCGGATCGAACGGACCTGCGGGGTACGGATCCCGCTCACCGACTTCTTCGCCGTACCCACCGTGGCGGCCGTGGCCGAGCGGGTGGACCTCGCGGAACGGTCGGGCGACGCGCTCGCGCCGGCCGTGCTCCCGCCGCATCGCGAGCCGGACGCACCGGTCCTGGTAGGCACGGTGCAGCGGGAGTTCGTGATGCACGAGCTGGTCCTGCCGGGCAGCGGACTGTACAACGTGCCGCTGCGCTTTCGGGCCACCGGCGCGCTTGACCTGACCGCACTCGGTCGGGCGTTGACCGAACTTGTGCGCCGACACGAGGTGTTGCGCACCGCGCTGGGCCACCGGGCCGGTGAGTTGGTGGCCGAGATTCGACCGCCGTACCCGGTCGAGGTGGAACTGATCGAACTCCCGGACGCGGACGAGGACCGGGTGTACGCGGCGCTGCGCGCGGAGGGCTCTCGGCCGCTGGACCGGTCGGGTGGCCGGCTGCTGCGCGCGGTCGCCGTCCGGGTCCGCCCGGATCTGCACGAACTGCTCTTCGTGGTCCACCACATCGCGATCGACGGTTGGTCGATCGGGGTGTTCCTGAACGACCTGGCGCAGGCATACCGGGGACTCCCGCTCGCCGAACCGGCCCTGCAGTACCGCGATGTGGCGC
This sequence comes from Embleya sp. AB8, assembly GCF_049739465.1. Classification (NCBI taxonomy): domain Bacteria; kingdom Bacillati; phylum Actinomycetota; class Actinomycetes; order Kitasatosporales; family Streptomycetaceae; genus Embleya; species Embleya sp. AB8. The sequence continues at coordinate 206,122 of NZ_JBMHHY010000016.1, read as the reverse complement.
GCTGGGAGCGGCGCTACGCGGACGCCAAGCAGGACGAGGCGCGCCGCTGGTCCGGCCGGCTGCGCGAGCTGGAGGGCGAACGTTGCCTGCCCGGGGACCGGACCCACGCCGACCCGTACGACCCGAGCGGGGCCCGGCTGGCCCGCCGCCTGGACGCCGAACTCGTGCGTACCGCCGAGGAGTGGGCGGCGGGCGAGGGGGTCAGCCTGTACATGACGCTGCTGGCCGCGCTCGGCGTGCTGGTGCACCGCTATACCGGCCATACCGACCAGGTCGTGCTGTCTCCCTTCGCGGTCCGGCCGTTGCCCGAACTCGAAGGTGTGCTCGGGCCGTTGCTGAACACGGTGCCGGTGCGCTTCCGGGTCGAGGGTGGTGACACGTTCCGCGAACTGGTGCAGCGGGTACGTCCGGTGGTGCTCGACGCGCTCGACCACAGTGCGCTGCCCTACCTGGAGCAGCTGCGCTTCGTGGGCGTCTCCGACGCGGAGCGGGCCAGTCCGATCTCGCAGATCCTGCTCGCGGTGCAGAACCACCCCGGCGCGGCGGTGGAACTGCCGGACCTGACCCTGGAGTTTCTGGAGGAGGTGGACAACGGCGGGGCCAAGACCGACCTGTCGATGTTCGTCGAGTTCCCGGCCGCCGGACCGCTGCTGTCCATCGAGTACCGCACCACCCGCTACGCGGCGGCCTCGATCGACACGCTGATCGACCACCTGCTCGGCATCCTGGCCGAGGCGATGGCCGCGCCGGACCGGCCGATCGCAGAAACGATCATGCTCGATCGTGCCGAACACACCCACCTGGTCGAGGCGGGCAACCCCGCTCCGACCGTACAACCCGACCTACGGCTCCCGGAACTGGTCGCGGCCCAGATCGCCCGAACTCCGGACACGATCGCCGTCTCGGCCCCCGAAGGCACCCTCACCTACGCCGAACTCGACGCGCTGGCCCAGCGATTGGCGCACGTGCTGCGCAGCCGCGGGGCCGAACGCGGCACGCTCGTCGCGGTCGCCATGCCGCGCTCCCACCGGCTCCCGGCCGCGCTGCTCGGCGTACTGCGCACCGGCGCCGCCTACCTGCCGATCGACACCGACCAGCCGCCCGCCCGCACCCGGGCCCTGTTGGCGGACGCCAAGGTCACCCTGATCGTCAGCGCCACCGGCAGCCCGTTGCCGGCCGATCCCGGCTACGACGTGGTCCTCGTGGACGGCGCCGAGGTCGGTACGGCCCCGACCACCGCCCTGACCGGACCTCGGGCCGAGGCGGAGGACCCGGCCTACCTGATCCACACCTCCGGCTCGACCGGGCGGCCCAAGGCGGTGATGGTGCCGCATCGGGCGATCGTCAACTTCCTGCTCTCGATGGCCGACGAGCCGGGTCTGACCGCCGCCGACACGATGGCCGCGATCACCACGCTCACCTTCGACATCGCCGCACTGGAGTTGTGGCTGCCGCTGGTGGTCGGCGCCCGGGTCGAGATCGCCGACCGGGACACCGCCACCGACGGCCGCAAACTCGCCGACTGGCTCGACCGCCGAGGGGTGACGGTGGCTCAGGCGACCCCGGCCACCTGGCGGATGTTGCTCGACGCACACTGGCCCGGCCGCCCCGGGCTGGTCGCGCTCTCCGGTGGCGAGGCACTCACCGGCGACCTGGCCGGCGCCCTGCTCGACCGCTGCGCGAAGGTGTGGAACATGTACGGCCCGACCGAGACGACGGTGTGGTCCACCCTGCTCCCGGTGGACCGTACCCACGCCCGGCTGCGGGTGGTGCCGATCGGCTGGCCGATCGCCAACACCCGGGTCTACGTCCTGGATCCGGCCGGTCGACCGACACCCGTCAACGCCCCCGGCGAGTTGTGCATCGCGGGCGCGGGCGTCGCGCTCGGCTACCTGGACCACGCCGGGCAGACCGCCGAACGATTCGTGCACGATCCGCTGGGCGCGCCCGGAACGCTGATGTACCGCACCGGCGACATCGCCTGCCGGCGGCGCGACGGCACCCTCGAATACCACGGCCGGGCCGACCACCAGGTCAAGTTGCGCGGCTTCCGGATCGAACTGGGCGAGGTGGAGGCGGGATTGACCGCGCTGCCCGGGGTCACCGGCGCGGTGGCCACCTTGTGGAACGGGCCGGCCGGACCGGCCCTGGTCGGCTACGTGGTCACCGACGAGCCGCTCGTGGCCGACGAGTTGACCGCCGCGCTGGCCGAACGGCTGCCCCGGCAGCTGATCCCCGGCCTGCTGATCCCGCTGGACGCCCTGCCGCTGACCCCGGCGGGCAAGGTCGACCGGGCCGCGCTGCCCAAGCCGCGCCCCGGCGGCAGCGGCGCGCCACCGCAGGGGGACTGCGAGGAGATCCTGGCCGAGATCTGGCGGGACCTGCTCGGCGCCGAACGCATCGGCCGCGAGGACCGGTTCCTCGCCCTGGGCGGCAACTCGCTGCTCGCCCTGCGGCTGATGATGCTGATCAGCGAGCGCTTCGAGATCGACTTCCCGCTGCGGGCCGTCTTCGAGTCGCCGACGATCGCCGCGATGGCACGACGGGTCGAGGACCTGCTGCTGGCCGACCTGGACGAGCTGGACGGGTTGCCCGGGTTGGCGGCTCTGGACGCGCTGGACATGTTGGACGGACCGGACGGGCTGGACGGGCTCGACGGGCTGGACGGGTTTGCCGATCCGAATGGGCGGGACGTGGGATGACCGACTCCGAGGAAATCCTGACCACACGCCCCGAACCGGACCCGGAACAGGCCCGGCGCGAGGCGCTCCGCCGCCGGCTGGCCCGAGCCCGAGTGGCCACGCCGCGCGCCGAGTTGTCGCCGAGGCCCGCCGACGTACCCATGCCGCTGTCCGCGGCCCAGCGTCGGATGTGGTTCCTGGCCCAGTACGAACCGGACGGCGCCGCGTACAACATGCCGCTCGTCCTGCGCCTGACCGGGCGACCGGACGAGGCCGCCCTGGCCGCCGCGTTGACCGACGTGGTGGCGCGGCACGATGTGCTGCGCACGGTGTATCCCAGCGTGGACGGCCATGTCCTGCCCACCGTGCAGGACGTGGACCGGTTCCGGGTGAACGTGCTCGACCTGGCCGAGGCCGAGGTGGCGGCGGTGCTGACCGCCGAGGGTCGTCGACCGTTCGACCTGGCGAGCGAACTACCCATCCGGGTGACGCTGTTGCGCTCGGACGACCGGTATGTGTTGAGCCTGATCCTGCATCACATCGCGGCCGACGGCTCGTCGATGGGCGTGCTGTTTCGCGAGCTGACCGCCGCGTACACCGCGCGGCTGGCCGGACGGGCGCCCGAACTGCCGCCGCTGCCCGTGCAATACGCGGACATCGCCTATCGGCAGCAGACCACGCTGGCCGCCGAACTCGACCGGCAGGAGGCCTGGTGGCGGACCCGGCTGCACGGGGTGTCCGGGACGGCCACGGTGCCGGTGGACCGACCGAGACCGGCGGTCGCGGATACCCGTGGTGAGCGAATACGGGTCGCGTTCGGCGCCGAGCGCTCGCGGCGGATCCGCGGGTTGGCCGAACGCACCGGCAGTACCACGTACATGGTGTTGCTGAGTGCCCTGCAAATCGTGCTCGGCCGCTACAGCGGGGTCTCGGACGTCACGGTGGGCAGTCCGGTCGCCGGTCGCACCCATCGCAGCACCGACGCCCTGATCGGCTGCTTCGTCAACACGCTCGTGATGCGTACCGACCTGTCGGGTGAGCCGACGGTGCGCGAACTCCTGGCCCGGGTCCGGGAGGACACGCTGGCGGCGTTCGGGCGGCAGGAGTTGCCGTTCGATCGGCTGGTCGACGCGCTCAAGCTGGATCGCGAACTGGCCTATACACCGCTGTTCCAGGTGTTGTTGAACGTGCACAACCAGGCGCCGACCCAGCCGACGCTCCCCGGCGTCGAGGTCGAGTTTCGCGATACACACACCGGTGCGGCCAAGTTCGACCTGTCGATCGCCGTGCTGGATACCGCGCCCACCGACGAACTGCACGCCGATCTGATCTGGCGCAGCGCGCTCTACGACGAGGCGACCATCCGGCGCACGTTCGGCCATCTGACCACCGTGCTGGACGCGATGGCGGCCGAACCGAACCGGGCGGTGGCCGAGTTGCCGCTGCTGACGGCCGGTGAGGAGCGCGCGCTGGCCGGGTGGAACGACACCGCCCGGGAGTGGGATTCGATCGGCACGCTGCACGGTCTGATCGAGGAGCAGGCCCGCGAGACTCCGGACGCCCCCGCCGTCCGGAGTGCCGACGGGGTGCTCAGCTACGCTGAACTCGACGCCAGGGCCGCCACGTTGGCCGGTCGACTGACCGCGCTCGGAGTGGGCCCGGATCGGGTCGTGGGCCTGTTCGTGGAGCGGTCGACCGCGCTGATCGTGGGGATGCTGGGCATCCTCAAGGCGGGCGGCGCGTATCTGCCGTTGGACCCGCTGTATCCGGACGAACGGGTGCGTGGGCTGCTTGCCGCCGCCGATGCGGTCGCGGTGGTGGCGACCGACGACCTGCGGGCGCGGGTGGGCGACGTGCTGCCGGTGGTCGGGCCGGACTGGGTGGATCGGCCTTCGGATCGGGCTTTGGACTCGGACTCGGGTTCGGCTTCGGACTCGGGTTCGGCTGCGCCGGTGGCAGCGGCGGTGCGGCCGGAACACCTTTGCTATGTGCTCTTCACGTCCGGATCCACCGGTGCGCCGAAGGCGGTTGCGGTCGAGCATCGTAACTATCGGAACTACCTGTACGGCCTGCGGGAGCGGGTGGGGGCGGGGCGGGCGGCGGACGGGCGGCCGTGGAACTGGGCGCTGGTCTCGACGTTCGCCGCCGATCTGGGCACCACCAATGTGTTCGGGGCACTCACCTCGGGCGGCTGCCTGCATGTGCCGACGCGGGATCAGGCCACCGATCCGGACGCGTTCGCCGGCTATCTGACGGCGCATCGGATCGACGCGATGAAGCTGGTGCCCAGTCACCTGGAAGGGCTGACCGCGCACGGCGACCCGGATGCTCGGTCGGCTCGCCTCGCCGAGGTACTGCCGCGCGAGTTGCTGATCTGCGCGGGCGAACCGCTGCGGCCCGATCTGGTGGAGCGGATCCGGGCGGCCCGACCGCAGTTGGCGCTGCACAACCACTACGGGCCGACCGAGACGACCGTGTCGATGCTCGGGGCACCGGTGGATGTGCTGCCCGCCGGTGCGGCGAGCGCGCCGTTGGGCCTGCCGTTCGGCAACGTCGGGGCGCATGTGCTGGACGCGAGCCGGCGGGCGCTGCCGGTGGGCGTGCCGGGCGAGTTGTACGTCACCGGGGCGGGGGTGGCCCGGGGATATCTGGGTCGGCCGGACCTGACCGAGGAGCGTTTCGTCGAGCTGGCGGGCGAACGGGCGTACCGCACCGGCGACTTGGTTCGGCGACGGGCGGACGGGTTGCTCGAATTCCTCGGCCGGGCCGACCAGCAGGTCAAGATCCGTGGTTTCCGGGTCGAGATCGGCGAGGTCGAGGCGGAACTGACCGCGCTGCCGGGGGTCCGGGAGGCGGTCGTGGTGGCACGCGGGGAGGGGGCCGCGCGCAAGCTGGTCGGCTATGTGGTCGCCGATCACGGTGCCGGCGCTCCGGACGGTGCGGCGATTCGGGCGGCCACCCGATCCCGGCTGCCGGATTACATGGTGCCGTCGGCGGTGGTGGTGCTTGACGCGCTGCCGCTGACGGGGAACGGCAAGGTGGACCGGGCCGCGCTCCCGGAGCCGGACCTGCGTCCGGTGGAGGGCGGTTGGGTGGCGCCCCGAACCGACACCGAGCGGGCGGTGGCGGCGGCGTTCGCCGAGGTGTTGGGTGCGGCGGTCGGTACGCCGGCGGGTGCGTCGGGCGCTGCCTCGGGCGCGGCGTCGGTGGGTGAGGTCGGTGCGGGTGACGACTTCTTCGCGCTCGGCGGCGACAGCTTTTCCGCGGTGCGGGCGGTGCGCACGATCGGGCGGGGACTGTCGATCATCGACCTGTTCCAGCAGCCGACCGTGGGTGAACTGGCCGCGCTGCTCGACGAACGCGCGGCGGCTGCCGGGGCGGGCGTGGCCACACCACCGCGCACGCTGCTGCACCGGCTCACCCGCGCGGCCGGGCCGACCACGTTGAACCTGGTCTGCGTACCCTATGGCGGCGGGAGTCCGATCACCTTCCAGCCGCTGGCCGATGCGCTGCCGGCCGGACTCGGCCTGTACGCGGTGGAGTTGCCCGGTCACGATCCGAGTCGGCCGGACGACGAACCCGAGGAACTGGAGGCGCTGGCCGACCGGTTGACCGCGCAGATCACCGGGACGATCCATGGTCCGATCCTGCTCTACGGCCACTGCCTGGGCGGTGCGCTGGCGACGGCCCTGGGCGCCCGCCTGGAGGCGGCCGGGGCCGAACTGCGGGGCGTGGCGCTTGGCGGGACGTTCCCGGCGGCGCGGCTGCCGGGGCGGTTCGCGGAGTGGCTGGCGCGGCGGTTGCCGGGTGATCGGCTGCTGTCGGACCGGGCGTATCTGGACTACCTGCGGGCGATGGGCGGCTTCACCGACGTCTACGACGAGGCCGAACAACGCTTCCTGATCCGGGCGTTGCGGCACGACGTACGACAGGCCGAGGACTTCTACACGCGCGCCTACGGCGACGAGCGACCCACGCCGATGGTCGCGCCGATCCTGTGTGTGGTGGGGGACAAGGACCGGGCGACGCTGCTGTACGAGGAACGCTACGCGGAGTGGGAGCACTTCGGGCCGCGCGTCGAGTTGGCGGTGATCCCTCGGGCCGGGCACTACTTCCTCAAGCATCAGGCGGCCGAACTGGCGCGGGTGTTGAGCGGGTGGGCGGCCGGTACGGGGGCTGCGGCGGATCGGCCGAGTGCGCGCCCGGCGGCGGCGCGGCCCAGTCTGGCGACCTTCGCGAAGGTGGCCGGCGGGCAGTTCGTGTCGATGATCGGGACCGCGCTGTCGACGTTCGCCCTGGGGGTGTGGGTCTACCTGCAGACCGGCTCGGCGGTCGACTTCGCGTTGATCTCGGTGGCGGCGGTGTTGCCCGCGGTGTTGTTGCTACCGATCGCGGGTGCCGTGGCGGACCGGTTGGATCGCCGGCGGATCATGATCGCCACGGATACCGTGGCGGCGGCGGGCATGTTGTCGCTGGGTGTGCTGTTGTGGACCGGGCAACTACACCTGTGGCATGTGTACGTGGTCGCGTGTGTCGGTTCGATCTGCAACGCGTTCCAACGGCCCGCCTATCTGGCCGCGATCACCCAGTTGGTGCCCAAGCGCTATCTGGGCCAGGCCAACGGACTCGCCCAACTGGGCGCCGGATCCGGGGACATGCTCGCCGCGCTGGCGGGCGGTGTGCTGGTCGCGGCGGTCGGGCTGCACGGCGTGGTGTTGTTCGACATGGCGACCTTCCTGGTCGGGGTGAGTGTGCTGTTGCGGGTGCGTTTCCCGGACACGTTGTTCGAGAAGCGCGAGGAGCCGCTGCTGCGCGAAGTGGTCACCGGATGGCGGTACATCGTGCGCAGGCGCGGGCTGGTCGCGATGGTGCTGTTCTTCGTGGTGTTCAACTACCTGTTCGCGGTGGCCACGGTGCTGGTCACGCCGATGGTGCTGGCCGACGGCTCGGCGGTGACGCTGGGCGTGGTGACGGCGTTCGGCGGGGTCGGCGCGGTGCTCGGCGCGCTGGTGATGGCGCTGTGGGGCGGGACCACGCGGAGGGCCACCGGGATGATCGGCTTCACCTCGGTGGTGGGGGTGGCCGCCGTCCTGGCGGGCAGTCGACCGGAGCCGATCTTCGTCGGGATCGGGCTGTTCGTGTTGTGGGCCGCGATGATGATCCTGAACTCGCACTGGATGGCGCTGATCCAGACCAAGGTCGGGATGGAGTTGCAGGGCCGGGTGCTGGCGACGAACCAGATGCTGGCGATGTCGATGATGCCACTGGGCTTCCTGACCGCCGGCCCACTGGCGGACCGGGTCTTCGAGCCTCTGCTCCTCCCGGACGGCGCACTGGCGGGCTCGATCGGCGTGGTCCTGGGCACCGGCCCCGGGCGCGGCACGGGCCTGCTGCTGGTCCTGGTCGGGGTGGTACTGGCCGGCTGGGGCCTACTCGGCCTGCTGTACCGCCCGCTGAGCCGGCTGGAGGACGCCCTGCCGGACGCCATCCCGGACGTCGAAATCGGCGACAAGGACGCCATCCAGGCGGCGGCGGACCGGCAGTTGGCGGAGGTGGTCGGGGGCAGCTGACCGGTTGAACGCACGGTGCCGGGCGACGAGTTCGAATCGCCCGGCACCGTTCGGCCGTCGGGGCGAGGTGGCGTTGGTCGCGGGGAGCGGCGGCCCTCGGCGCGAGTCGGGCCGTGGTCGCTGAATGGTGACCCCGCTGTCGGAGAAGGGCCCGAGACCGGCGGGATGCTGTTCGTATCAGCGTCCCGGCGAGGTTCGGGCCCACCTCGCGCAGGTCCACGGCTACCCGATCAGACTCCAGTACGCGAACGAACCGTCGGCGTTCTCCGTGCTGAGGAACACCTGACCGCCCGGGCCGAGGGTCAGCAGCGCGATCCTGCCGTCCCGGCTCACTCCGGCCGCCGGCGGGCCGACCAGCAGGCCGCCGCGGTCCGTCCACGGGCCGAACGGCTGATCGGGTCCGGCCTGGCGAGAAAAGCTCACCCCTCCCCCGCGATTTCGGACCATCGCGACGATGCGGCCGCCGCTGGTGGCCGCCGCAGGCTCGGCGAGGCCGGGACCGCCGGGGATCGCTGCGGGGCCGAGCCAACCACCGTCCGGCTGGGCTTGATAAAGGGTCATCAACTCGGCGCTCTCGGGCTGACGGAAGAACAACTCGATCCGACCCGACGCGTTGACCCCGCTCGAAAGACCGCTCGCGGCCACGATGTTCGGGAATGTGGAGTCGACTACCAGCGGTGCGTTCGGAGCCGGTTGGTACCAGTGCAGGACGTTGCCCCGCGTCGGTGCGAACAGTTCGATCCGACCACTGTTGGTCCGTACCGCCTCGGGCGGGCCCTGGATGTCCGAACCGCCCATGTCCGCCCAACCGTTCCACTCGCCGTTGGGCCGGGCCTGCCAGCGGGTGCTGATGCCGCCGCCCCGATTGCGCACGAAGACCTGGAGCCGACCGTCACCGTTGGGCACCACGACGGGGCTGCTCACCCTGAGCGAGTCGAAGTCGGGCTTGCCGATGGCATTGGGTGAGCCGAGCGTGCCCCAACCCCATCCGCCGCCCACGCCCTGGAAGCGCGAGACGATCTCCCCCGTGTCACGACGCCGGGCGAACACCTCCAGACGACCGTCCGCGTTGTTGGCGACGCTCAGCCCGACGTCCAGGGCAGCACCGTTGTTGCCGTGGGTGTACGGCCCGTGCCAGTTCAAGGCGCCGTCCTGGGACCACTCGAACAGGCTGCCGTTCTCCACCACGAAGGCATGCAGAAGCCCGGCGGAGTCGCGGCCGACCCATCGTGTCCCCCGGGGCGTGCGCGAGTACTCACGAGGACCCCATTCCGCGTCGTAGCCCGGGCCGGTGACTTCGTCCTTCGGGCGGTACTTCTCGAACGTGTCGTGCTTCTCCGCCACCTGTTCGGGCATGAGGTTCACCGGCATCGCACTGATGTTGTAGTCGCGATAGTGCTCCAGAAGTACCCGGGCGTTGGTGACTGCCCCGTAGGACGTCACGGCGTCGTCCGCGAGGCGCGATGCCGCGATGTGGGCTCCGTGGTCGCCCAGGGGGTAGGCGTCCGTGGCCGGCATCGGATCCGCCGCCGAGTCCTGCGCGCGCACCGTGGTGGCCTGGTAGTAGGTCAACAACTGCTGGATGAAGCCGACCAGACCGGCTCGGGTATACGTCCGCGGCCAGGGACCGTTGTTCGGGTCTCCATCCATGTCCAGTGTGGTGGCCGTCGGTGCCGATCCGTTCTCCAGATCGGCCAGTGAAACCGGCTTCGACGTCTCGGGCAGGTCGAGGAACACCAGTTGCAGATTCGACCGGCCGACCAGCGTGAACTCCTCGACCAGACCTCCCCCGGAGAACGCGCGCTCGACCAGAGACCAGCATCCTCCCGGTCCCGCCGCCTCCGTCCTGCAGTCGTTGTCGCTCAGACCCGCCATCTGTGCGTAGGCGGCCAAGGCACCCGCTTGGCGCCGCCTGACATAGTCGACGCCCTTGTCGGCTTCGCCGGCGGTCAGATAGATCGTCGTCGTTGCAACACCTGCGGTAATTCCCCCGGCCACGTCCGGATTCATGAACAACAAGTCGTCGTCCTCGTGTGCCACGACCTGCACGAAGTGCGACGCGAGCGGAGCCGCCGACACGCTCGGCGCCACCAACCCCTGAACACCGATCAGACCGGCCGCGACCAGCGCAACCACCCTCCGGCAACGTCCCATCGAACTTCCCCCACTCATTTGGCAGTTCCGCGCTCGGGCACGGCCCATCCGACACCGACCCTATGGCCGGGCTCGAACGCCCGGGCTCGGGAGGTTGTCCCTGCCTGGGCCGGAGGGCCTTTGCTGAATGCCCGACCGCGCCGACGGCGCGGTCAGCGGACGCGGGCGAAGCGGTGGGCTGCGATGGTGAGGGTGAGGGTGGCGAGGGCGGTCAGCGTGGCGAGTTCGAGGCCGATGGGGAGGGGATGGCCGGCCCACCTGGGGCCGGTGCCGGGGTCGAGGGTGGTTACGTGGGCGGCGATGGCGCGGCGCAGTGGGTCGATCGCGTACGTCATCGGGTTGAGGAGGGCCGCCGGGGCGAGCCAGGTGGGGAGCGCGGTGATCGGGAACATCGCGCCGGAGAACATGAACATCGGCATCAGGCCGATGCCGAGGGTGGCGTTGAACGTGGCGGTACGGGTCACGGTCACCGCGGCGACGGTGACCAGTGCGGTGAACGCCAGTGCGGCCAGGGCGGTTTCGGCCAGCAGGGTGGCGAGCAGGGCGGGGTGGTAGGGGATGTGCGCGGCGCCCGCGAGGGCGAGGACCAGGGCGCCCTGGCAGGTGGCGACGGTGGCGCCGCCGAGGCATTTGCCGAGCAGGAGGCTCGCGCGGTGGACGGGGGCGACGAGCATCTCGCGCAGGAGGCCGGCCTCGCGGTCCCAGGGGATGGACGCGCCGGTGGCGACGGCGGTGCCCTGCACGGTCATGATCAGGACGCCGGGGAACAGGAAGGCGTTGTACCCGGTCCGGCCGGGGGCGAGGGAGGCCAGTCCCGGGCCCATCACCAGCAGGTAGAGGATGGGTTGGGCGAGGGTGACGGCCAGTTGCACCCGGGCGCGGCGGAAGCGGATCAACTCGCGGTGCCAGACCACCCGGACCGCGCGTGCCTCGTTGGCGAACGTGCTTCTTCGGGTGCGCTCGGATCGGTCGGGCGGGGCCTGTTCGCTGGTGGGCGTGGGGGCCGTGGTGGTCATCGCGTCACGTCCGGGTCGTGGGCCGGGGCAGGGCAGGGGGCTGAGCCGGTTCGGTGGCGTGCAGGTCGCGGCCGGTGTGATGCAGGAATACGTCGTCGAGGCTGGGCCGGGCCGTGGTGGCCGCCAGTACGGTGACGCCGAGTTCGGTGCACAACCTCGGGAGGATGGCGGGCCCGTCGGGCACGTGTACGCGCAGCCCGGCGGGCCCGACCGTGGCCGGCCGGCCGAATCGTTCGGCCAGCGCGCGTCGGGCGGCCTCGTCGTCGGTGGTGCGCAGGGTGACGGTGTCGTGGCCGATGGCGGTCTTGAGCGCGGTGGGGGTGTCCTGCGCGACGATCCGACCGTGGTCGATGATCGCGATGCGGTCGCACTGGTCGGCCTCGTCGAGGTAGTGCGTGGTCAGGAAGACGGTGGTGCGGCGTTCCTGCCGGACCCGGTGCAGGTGTTCCCACAGCTGATTGCGGGCGTACGGGTCCAGGCCGAGGGTGGGTTCGTCGAGGAAGAGTACGTCGGGGGTGTGCAGGAGACCCCGGGCGATCTCCAGGCGGCGTTTCATCCCGCCGGAGAAGGTGCGGATCGTGCGCTGTTGTTGCTCGGCGGCGAGACCGACGAGTTCGAGCATGTCGGCGATCCGGGCGCGGGTTTCGCGGCGTGGGACGCCGTGCAGTTCGGCATGGAAGCGCAGATTTTCCCATGCGGTCAGATCGTGGTCGAGGGTGGTCTCCTGGAACACCACCCCGAGGTGCCGGCGGGCCCGTGCGGGATCGCGGACCACATCGACGCCCGCGACGAACGCCCGCCCGCCGGTGGGCCGGGCGAGCGTGGTCAACAGGGCGATGGTGGTGGACTTGCCCGCGCCGTTGGGACCGAGGAACCCGAAGCTCTCCCCGGCCTCGACCCGCAGATCGACACCGGCGACCGCCTCGACGGCGCCGTAGGTTTTGCGCAGACCCTCGGCCGACACGGCCGGCGGCCCCGACGCGGTCACCGCTGCGCCGCGGTGCCGGGCTCGGCCGCATGGCCGTCGGGTAACACCACGAACCACGACCGAGCCTGCATCCCGAACACCACTCTCACCGAGAAGTACCGCGGACGGACGCGGTGCCCGTCGGGCGAGGGCATGCCCAAGTGCGCGGATTTAATCCAAATCGCCAAAAAGAATGACAAACGGATCGCCTGAACCCGGGCGATGCCGTGTGGCCCGGCGGGCACGGGAGCCGGCCTCCGGCCTGGTGTCCTCAAACGCCGGACGGGCTGGTTGGGTTGGCTCGGGCTGGGTGGCTTGGCCCGGGCAGGGTGGGTGCGTGGTCCTTGGGCTGGATCGGCCTGAGGTGCCTGGAGCGTTGCGGGGGCCGGCCTCGGGCCTGGTGTCCTCAAGCGCCGGACGGGCTGGTTGGGTTGGCTCGGACTGGGTGGGTCGGTCCGGGCTGGTTGGTTTGGCTCGGGCTGGGTGGGTCGGTCCGGGCTGGTTGGTTTGGCTCGGGCTGGGTGGGTCGACCCGGGCTGGTTGGTTTGGCTCGGGCTGGGTGGGTTGGCCCGGGCAGGGTGGGTGTGTGGTCCTTGGGCCGGATCGGCCTGAGGTGCCTGGAGCGTTGCGGTGGCCGGCCTCCGGCCCGGTGTCCTCAAACGCCGGACGGGCTGGATTTGGTTGCCCGGGTGGGATGGCTTGGGAGATCGGTCGGCGCCCCGGTGCTCTCCAGGAACGTGCGCCGAGCCGACCCACCCGTCAGCCCGTCCGGCGTTTGAGGACCCTGGCCGGAGGCCGGCCGACGGTGCGAACCTGGTAGGTCAGGCCCGGATGTTCAGGGTTGCCGTCAAGGGGAGGTCCGCGCTGGACGGGCCTACGTGGAGGACGTAGGTGCCGGGTTCGGTTTGGGGGCCTTCCGGGGTCCAGTGTTGGAATGCCTTTGCCGGGATGTGTATGCGGGTGGTGACTTCCTTTCCCGGGAGGGCGGAGACCGTGGTGTGGGCGGCCAGCCGGATGATCGGGCGCTCGATGGTGCCGTCCCGTCGGCTCAGGTAGGCCTGGAGGACTTGGCGGCCGGGGCGCTCGCCGGTGTTCCGTACCGTTACGTCGGCGATGAAGTCCCCGCCTGCGGCGGCGGTTTCGAGGGCGGGATAGTCCCACGTGGTCCAGCCCAGGCCGTGCCCGAACGGGTAGGCCGGGGTGCTGCCGGCGCGGAGCCAGCCGCGATGGCCGATGTGGATGCCCTCGGTGTAGTCGAGGCGGCCGGCGACCGGGACGGTGGACAGTATCGCCGGGTCGGATTCGGTGGCGGGCCAGGTCATCGGCAGCCGGCCGCCGGGTTCGACTTCCCCGAGGAGTACGTCCGCCAGGGCCGCGCCGAATTCCTGGCCCGGGAACCAGCTCACCAGGATTGCGGCTACCTCGTCGCGCCAGGGGAGGAGGACGGGGGAGCCGCTGTTGACGACGACGACGGTGTTGGGGTTGGCGGCCGCGACGCGGTGGATCAGTTCGTCCTGGCGGCCCGGGAGGGACAGGGTTTCGCGGTCTCGGCCCTCGCTGTCGGATTCCTCGGTGCTGCCGACCACCACGACGGCCACCTCGGACTGCGCCGCCAGGGCGACGGCCCGGGCCAGTTCGTCGTCCTCGGCGCCCATCGGCCGGTCCACGCCGAGGACGAAGCCGGTGCCCGGGCGGTCGGCCGCGAAGTCGTGGCGTAGGTGCAGGTCGAGCCGCTGATCGGCCTTGAGGTCGAGTACGGCCCAGCCCTCGGGCGGGGTCAGGATGCCGCCCAGGGGGTCGTCGGTGGCCAGGTCGTCGTCCACCACCGGGATACCGTCGGCGAGCAGCCGGAAGCGGCCCACGCCCGCCACGCCGATCCGGTGCGGGCCGTCCTCGCGGACCGCCAGCACACCGCTCGCCTCGATCGCCGTGGCCCGCGCGACGATCGGATCGTCCAACCACAACAGCCGTCCGCCGCCCCGCAGTTCCTCGTGCAGGACCGAGCCGTCCGGGCCGAGGAAGCGCACCCGCAGGCCCGGCTCGCCGGTCTTCGGGTCGCATACGTCCGCCGCCGTCACCGGAGGCAGCCGGTGTCGGATCCGCGCGCCGACGGCGTGCGTGACCTCCACCTGTGGCCCGAGTGCCGCCCGCAGCCCGGCCAGTGGGCTGATCGCGTACGGCGGGATCACCGTCGCACTGCCGCCGCCCTGGATCCGGGGCGCGTCCGCGTTGGGCCCGAGGACCGCGACCCGGCGCAGCGTCCCCGGGTCCAGGGGCAGGGCCGTCCCGGTGTCGCGCAGCAGTACGGTCCCGGCCGCCGCCGCCTCGCGCAGCAGCGCGGCGGGGTCCGGCCCGGCACCCACCGGCCCGGCGGGCGCCGGCAGCACCCCCGGCAGCGCGCCGACCCGGGCCGCGAGCAGCAGCAGGTGCCGGACCTTGCGGTCCACCGCCTCCTCCGGGACCCGGCCCGCCCGGACCGCCGCGACCAGCGCCGCGCCCCACGGTGCGTCCGGCCCCGGGCCCGGCATGGCCAGGTCCAACCCGGCCCGCCCGGCGCCCTCCGTCGACCGGGTGGCGAACCAGTCCGAGACCACCAGTCCGTCGAAGCCCCACTCGGTCCGCAACGGCGTTTCCAGGAGCGGGTGTTCGGTCATCGTGACGCCGTCGACCGAGTTGTAGGCGGCCATCAGCGCCCAGGCACCCCCCGCCCGGACGATTTCCTCGAACGGCGCCAGGTGGACCTCGTGCAGCGCCCGCTCGGACATCCGTACGTCGACCGAATAACGTTCGGTCTCCGAGTCGTTGGCGGTGTAGTGCTTGACCGTGGCGGCCACGCCGCCCGCCTGGATGCCGCGCACCAGGGCCGCGCCGATCCGGCCGGCGAGCAGCGGGTCCTCCGAGTAGCACTCGAAGTGCCGCCCGGCATACGGGCTGCGTTGCAGGTTGACGGTGGGACCGAGGACGACGTCCACGCCCTTGGCGCGCGCCTCGGCGGCGAGCAGTGCGCCCAGTCGTTCGACCAGGTCCTCGTCCCAGGACGCGGCCAGCGCGGTCGGGCAGGGCAGTGACGCGGACGGTTCGCGCTCGTCGAAGCGCTCGCCGCGGACGCCCGCCGGGCCGTCGCACAGCACCATTTCGCGCAACCCGATCGCCGGTTCGGCGGCGGTCCGCCAGAATCCCGAACCGGTGAGCAGGCGCACTTTCTGTTCGAGGTCGAGGCGGGCCAGGGCCGTCTCGATGCGTTCGAGCGCCCGGGTGAGCGCGAAGGCGCGGGCGCGGACCCGGGTGTGGGCAAGGGCGTCCGGCGCCCTGGGATCCGGCATGTGGGTGGTTTCCAGCAGGTGGGTTTCGGACGGCTCGGAGGCGCCGGACGCCTCTTCGGCCGAGGACAGGGGAAAGGTGCGGTCATCATGACCGTTGGCCTGCGACACGCGGGGCAGACTACATTCAATACATTCCAGGTGGAATGCTTTCACGAAGGGAGCCGAACGGATGTCGGATCGCACGGGGGCGCGGGGCCCGTACGCGCGTGGGGTCGCACGGCGGCAGGAGATCGTGCACGCGGCGCTCGAGGTCTTCGCCACGCGCGGGTACGACGCCGTGTCGCTGCGTGAGATCGCCGCCCAGGTCGGCCTGTCGCACACCGGGCTGCGGCACCACTTCGCGTCCAAGGAGGAGCTGCTCACGGCCGTACTGCGGTACAAGGACGAGCTGACCCTGATCCCGGACGAGCCGGTGGACGTCTCCGGCATCGCCTGGGTGCGCGCGAGTCGGGACGTGGTCGCGCTCAACGCCCGGCAGCCGCTGCTGATCCGGCTGTTCGCGACGTTGTCCGTGCAGGCCACCGATCCCGCGCATCCGGCGCACGCCTACTTCGTCGAGCGTTATCGGATCGCCCGGGAGATCGCCGCCGGGCATCTCGCGCAGGCCCGGGACGACGGCGACATCGCCGCCGACGTGGACGCGGAGCACTGCGCCGAGCTGATGCTGGCGGCGATGGACGGCCTCCAGGTGCAGTGGTTGTTGGAGCCCGATCGGGTGGACATGGTGGCCGCGTACGGGCAGTTCCTGGACCGGTTCCTGGCCGTGCTCGCCGTTCCGCTGCCCGAGGGAGGCGGAACGGCGAAGCGGTGACCGGATGGTGACGCCGGGTCGGCCCGGCCACGACGGCAGGTCGGCCAGGTGGTGACGCCGGGTCAGCCCGCCCGATCGATGGTGTGCCGACCCGCCGGGTAGGGCCGACCGGCGTGTACGAACGGCACCGGGCTGTCCACGCGCAGTTCGCCCGGCGTCACCACCACGCCGATCAGGCCGGCCGGGCACGGCACCGCGCCGGACGCCTCGGCCAGTTCGCCGAGCGCCGGTTCGATCCGGGCCACCGTGAAGCCCGGTTCGGCCGGCTCGACGCCCAACACGCGTGTCATCAGATCGCGCGTGGGTGTCGAGGACCAGCCGTGGCTGATCGTGCCGCCGTACCAGGTCTCGCTCCAGGACGTGTCGCTGCGCCCGAACAGCGCGACCCAGTCCAGACACAGGCCCGCGATCAGGTCGGCGCGGCCCGCCCGGGCCAACGCGTCGTGCACGACGTAGCGGAAGAACGGCTGGGCGCGCACCACCTGCCGGTCGGTGTCCCACCACGGCTTGGGCGGCCCGGCGCGCAGATGCGCGCCGCCGACCTCGGTGTCCGAGCCGGGCTCGGCGGGGCCGTCCGGGGCGCTGAACGCGGCGTGTACCAGGTCGTGTTCGTCGGTCAGCACGCGTACCAACCGGTCGATCCGGCCCGGCGGCACCAGGCCGCCCACGATCGCCGCGGCCTGCCCATGCTGCGAGGCCATCGGGCGCCGCTCGCCGTCCGCGATCGAGTCGGCGTAGCGTTCCCGCTCGGAATCCCACAGCCGCTCGAAGCCCACCACCAGGCGGGCGTGCGCGGCCCGCGCCCACTCGGCCCGGCCCCGATCGCCGAGCCAGGAGGCCAGTTCGGCGAATTCCAGGAGCGCCCGCCCCCACAGGCCGCACAGCGCGGCCGAGACGCCCTCGGTGTGCACCGCCGACCAGTCGATGATCACCCAGCCGAACACGTCGGTGGGCAGCCCGGATTCGTCCAGGAACGGTTCGAACCAGCGCAACACCCGCTCGGCCACCGGGAGCAGCTCGGCGATCTCGTCCCGGTCGCCGACGTAGCGGTACAGGTTCCACACCGAATGCACCCAGTGCAGCGCCCAGTCCGGGATGACGGTGAAGTCGGCCCATTCGGCGTCACCGGCCACCGCCATCGGCAACATGCCGTCCGAGCGTGGCGACGCGGCCAGTCGGGGATGCCAGCGGGCCAGCCGCCAGTCGGAGTTGGTGGTCAGGTCGACCATCTGGTGGACCACCGCGTCGCCGGTCCAGGCGCGCTGCTCGCGGGTGGGGCAGTCGAGGTAGGCGTCCGCCGAGCACAACGTCACCGTGCGTCGCCCGATCCGCCAGATCTGTTCCAGGCGCGGATCCGAGCAGGCGAACCAGGCGTCGCCGGTGACCGGGTAGGTGCGTTCGCGGACCGACACGCGGTGCACGGTGACCCCGTCCGGGGCCTCGACGAGCGCGCCGCGCAGCCCGTACGTGTCGAGCGATTCGAGGGTGCGGCGGGTGCCGTCGGTGGTCACCGCGAGGCTCGCGTCGTGCTCCCCGGGCGCGGGTCGGCCGGCCGGGTCGGCGAACTCGGCGGCATGGACGATCACTTCGGCGCCGGGCGGGCCGTCGGCGTCGACGATCAGGGTGCCGGAGAGCACCTGGGACGCGGTGTACGCGCCGCCCTGACTCGGCGTCAGGATCGTTTCGCGCGGCGGTGACCAGCTGATCGGTCGGCCGCCGAACGGGCCGCCCGGGTAGCTGGGCGGTTCGGGCCGGCCCGGCTCGCCGGTGGTCATCGCGCGCCGGAGCACCGCCGCGGGCCAGCCCGGATCGTGGTCCGGGTGTTGCCAATCGGCGGGCAGCGCCCGGGCGTCGAGCAGTTCGCGACCGCGCCCGGAGACACTGCCCCCGCCGGCGGTGGCACTCCAGCCGTCAAGCACCTGGGCCTGCCAGCGCTCGTCGGTGACGAACCACACGTCCGGGCCGAGTCGGGCCTCCAGGACGAAGGCGCCGTGGACCAGGTCGTTGGCGAACGGGGACGGCGGCAACCACCACGGCGTGGGCCCCTCGTACATCCACCCGAGCGCCGTCACCACGTTGCCCCCGGGGCGCAGGTGCGGGGCCAGGTCGAGGTCGTCGTACGGGCGCATCCTGGGGTTCGCCCGGACCGGGCCGCGCGCGACCTCGACGCCGTTCACGGACAGCGCGTACCCGGCCAGCGCCACCACGCGGGTGGGCACCCGGTCGGGGACCGCGTCCAGGGTGAGGGTGCCGCGCAGGGCGACGGTGTGCCGTCCGGGCGCGTGGCCGCCCGGTCCGTCGAGCGGTTCGGCCCAGATCCAGCGGGCCCGCCACCGGCCGGGCGGGAAATCGGCATTGGCGATCACGCGGTCGCTCCTTCGAGTCGGGGGAGGCGGGAGAGGTGGGTGCTACCGGGTCAGGTGGGCCCGGACCGCGGCGAGCCAGGCGTCCGGTCGTTCGGTCTGCGGGCTGTGCTTGGCGCCCGCGATGACCCGGAGTTCGGCGCCCGGGATGCGGTCGGCGAACAGGTCGGCCGCGCCGCGCAGACCCTTGTCGTGCTCGCCCACCACGATGGTGACCGGGCAGGTCAACTCGCCGAGCCGGTCGACCAGCGAGGGGTACGTGCCGAGCGCCTCGCCGCAGCCGACGAACGCGGCCGGGTCCATCCCGGTGAACGCGCGGGTCTGCCGTTCGATCCGGGCCAGGTCCTCGGGCGAGGCGTCCTTCGGGGTGCGGGTGAGCGGCTTGAGCAGGGTGGTCAGCGGGGTCAGGCCCCAGCGGCCGACCACCGCGTTCATCCCCTTGGCCAGCACCCGGAGCACCGGGGTCGAGGTGGGTTCGGCGGCGGTGTCCATCAGCACCAGCGAACGCACCCGGTCCGGGTGGGCCAGCGTGTACCGCAGAGCGAGCACGCCGCCCATCGAGTGGCCGAGCAGGTCGAACGGCTCGGGCAACATACGCTCGACGAACGTGTCCAGGTCGGCCGAGAGATGGTCGAACGTATAGGCGGATCGCACGCCGAATCGGCCGCTGTCGCCATGGCCGCGATGGTCGTACGCGAGCACCCGCCGATCAGCCGCCAGGAGTGGTGCGACGCCGTCCCAGTCGGCCACGCTGCCCGCGAATCCGTGCAGGAGAAGCAGCGGCGGTGTACCTGTTTCGGGGGTTGCGGAAGGTAGGTCGCAGTACCGCAGATCGGCCGCCGACCTGGGCGGATGGGGGGTGTCGGGGGGCTGTGCTCGGTCCTCGGCCAGGGTGTCGCCGGCGAGGAGTCGGGATGATGCCGTCCATGAAAGCCTTCCATCTGGCATGTATTCGATGTTAGCGTCCCGCCGTCGTGATGTGACACACAAATCCCCCCGGATTCGCCGGGGCCAGGGCCTCCCGGCCGCCATTTCCCACCCCGGATCCGCTACTGGGCGTCGGTGCCCCGGTGCTTCCGCCACTCCTCTTCGCCACCCTCCACCCCATCGCTGCACCCCCCATCGCCCCACCCCATTTACTGCCGACTCGCGGTGTCACCCCGGTTCCGCGAGCCGTACCACCCGAGATCCACTGCTTCCTTGAAGGACAGGTGAGCCGTTGTGTTGCTCCGAGGAGACGGACCCGCTCCCGCGCGACGTATCGCCGTCGGCGTCCTGCTCGCCGCATTCGGCCTGAGTGCCGCGGTCGGCTGCTCGGTCGAGAAGACGGCCGACAAGAAGCCCGCCGGCCCGGCCGCCGCACCGAGCGGCCCGGCCCGCGGTGTCACCGACACCGTCGTCAAGCTCGGCGTCGCCGCCACCGACCCGACCCAGCTCAGGGCGCTGGGCGTGCCGAGCGAGGGCCCGGCGAGCAAGGACCTGTACACCGCCTGGATCGCCGCGCAGAACAAGCGCGGCGGCGTCCAGGGCCGCACCATCGAACTCGCCTTCCGGCCGTTCCTGCCCACCGGCCCGGCCGAGGCCCAGGCCGCGTGCGTGGAACTGAGCGAGGACAAGAAGGTGTTCCTGGCCATCGGGATCCTCACCGGCGACACGCCGCTGTGCTTCACCGAGACGCACGGCACGCCGTACCTGGGCCAGTGGGGCCAGTCCGCCGAACGCGACCGCCGCTCCAAGGCACCCTTCGTCGCCCTGGAGATGGCCGACGACCGGCAACGGGCCGCTGCCGTCAAGGCGCTGCTCGACCAGAAGTTGCTCCAGGGCAAGAAGGTCGCGCTGTACTGGGAGGCCCAGGACGCGGCGGTCACCAAGAACACCGTCAAGCCGCTCCTGGACGCGGCCGGGGTCAATGTGGTCGTGCAGACCCCGCTGGACGACTACGGCACCGATCAGGCGGCCGGCGACCAGGCGTTGGACACCCTGGTGCAGAAGATGCGCTCGGCGGGCGCGGACACGATCCTCAACACGTCCAACTTCTCCAACCTGATGATCGCGCTGCAACGCGCCGACTGGCTGCCCGAGCAGGTGTACGCCACCTCGGCCCAGGCGCTCAGCCCGGCGGTGGTCAAGACCACCGGGATCAAGCCCACGACGATGCAGCGGGTGACGGTGGCCGCGCCGTACATCCCGACCAAGGCCGAACTGCTGGCCGATCCGGCGCTGACGGCGTGTGTGGAGGAGTACAACGCGGGCGGCGTCGGCGAGCGGTTCGACGCGGCGGCGGCGAGCCGGGAGGCGCTCAGCGCGGTGGCCAACTCGTGCGCCTCGTTCCGGCTGTTCGTGCAGGCCACCGACGCCGCCGGACGCGAGCTGAACGTGGCGTCCTGGCAGCGCGGCGCCGAGTCGCTGACCAAGCTCACGCTGCCCGGCATGCCGCTGGCCTCGCTGGCCCCCGGCAAGCACAGCGCCGGCGACGCGGTGGGCGTGTACCGCTGGGACGCGGCGCAGAGCCAGATGCTCCCGGCCGGGCCGCCGATCTCCGCCGTGAAGTGACGGTCCGGGCACGCCCGTACGGCACACGGTGACGGTCCGGGCAAGCCGGTGCGACACGAAGTGACAGTCCGGGCACCCCGGTTACGGCACGCGGTGACGGTCCGGGCACCCCGGTACGACACGAAGTGACAGTCCGGGCAACCCCGTACGGCACGCGGTGACGGACCGGGCGCCTCGGTTACGGCACGCGGTGACGGACCGGCCAACCCGGTACGGCACGCGGTGACGGACCGGGCAACCCCGTACGCCACGCAGTGACCGCACGCGAACCACGAGAAAGGCCGATCACAGATGGACGGCGACACCGCCGCACCCCAGCGGGACACCACCGGAGGCAAGCCCGGCAGGCTGGCCGACCTCGCCGGTGCGGTCCTGGACGAACCACCTCGGGCGGGGTCGTCGGCAACTCCCCACAGCCCCGCCGCCGACGCCGAAACCGCCGTCCCCGGCGTCGGCGGCGGCCCCACCAAGGCCACCGGCAAACCGCCCGCCGAGAACCTGACGCTGCGCCAGGGGCTGCGCCGCGGCGGCACATCCGTGTTCACCGTGTTGCTGATCCTGACCGCGCTCGACGAACTCGAGGGCGCCGCACTGGCGGTGCTCGCCCCCGACATCCGGGACAGCCTGGGGGTTGGCAACGGCACGATCGTCTTTCTCGGCGTCGCCGCCGGCGCGTTCACGGTGCTTGGCGCGGTGCCGATGGGCTGGATCGCGGACCGCTTCCGACGCGGGCCGGTGATCGGGATCTCCACGGCGTTCTTCGCGCTGATGGTGTTCCTGTCCGGCTTTGCGATGAACGCGTTCATGTTCTTCTGGACCCGCTTCGGCGCGGGTGTCGCCAAGTCCAACAGCGGTCCCGTGCAGGGGTCGCTGTTGGCGGACACCTACCCGATCGGGATCCGCGGCCGACTCGGCGCCTCGATCGGCGTGGGCGGCCGGTTGTGCGCGGTGCTCAGCCCGCTGGTGGTCGGCGGGATCGCGGCGGCGGTCGGTGGCCCGGACGGCTGGCGCTGGGCGTACTACCTGCTCGGCCTGCCGGTGCTGATCTTCGCCGCGTTCGCCTTCTTCCTGCCGGAACCCCCGCGCGGGCAGTGGGAGAAGGCCGACGTGCTCGGCGAGGTGATCGAGGACGAGAACCCGCCGCCGATCTCGATCGAGGCGGCGTTCGCCCGGCTGGGCCGGATCCGCACGCTCAAGACGGTGATCCTGGCCTTCGCCGCGATGGGCTTCGGCCTGTTCACCACACCCGTCCTCGGCAATCTCTTCCTGGAACAGGAGTACGGGCTCGACGCGTTCCACCGCGGCCTGGTCGGCACCGCCGGTGGGATCGGCGGGCTGCTCGTGCTGCCCTTCATCGGCCGCTACTACGACCGGCGCTTTCGTGAGGACCCCGCCTCGGCGCTGCGGCTGATCGGGATGTTGATCGTGCCCTCGGCGGTGTTCGCGCCGCTTCAGTACTTCTCGCCGAACCCGGTGTTGTACACGCTCTTCGGCATCCCGCAGATCGTGTTGTTGTCGTGCGCCTTCGCGCTGATGGGTCCGCTGATGCAGACCATCGTGCCGTATCGGCTGCGCGGTCTGGGCAGTGCGATGGCCTCGATCTATGTGTTCTTCATCGGTGCCACCGGCGGCGGGCTGGTCTCCGCGCCGCTGATCGACGGGTTCGGGCCGCGGATCGCGGTGCTGATCACGCTGGTTCCGGCCACCGTGATCGGCGGGTTGTTGATCATGCGCGGGGCCGACTTCGTCCGGGACGATCTGGCGCTGATCGTCGCCGAGTTGCACGAGGAGCAGGAGGAACACGCGCGTCGGCAGGCGCATCCGGATCAGGTCCCGGTACTCCAGCTCAACCACGTGGACTTCTCCTACGGGCAGGTGCAGGTCCTCTTCGACGTCCGCTTCGAGGTGCGGCGCGGCGAGGTGTTGGCCCTGCTCGGTACGAACGGTGCGGGCAAGTCGACCATCCTGCGGCTGATCGCCGGTCTGGCCACGCCGGAGCGTGGGGTGATCCGCCTCGACGGACGCACCATCACGTTTGTGGCCGCCGAGCAGCGGATTCGGCTCGGGGTGGTGTCGCTGGCCGGTGGTGCGGGGGTGTTCCCGGGGATGAGTGTGCGGGAGAACCTGGAGATGGGCGCGTATGTGCACCGCGCCGACCCCGAACTGGTGCGGGCCCGGATCGACCGATCGTTGGCGCTGTTCCCGCAGTTGGTCGAGCGAGCGGGGGAGCCGGCCTCGGCGCTGTCGGGTGGGCAGCAGCAGATGCTCGCCCTGGCGATGGCGCTGCTGCACGACCCCGAGGTGTTGCTGATCGACGAACTCTCGCTCGGCCTGGCGCCGGCGATGGTGGCCGAACTGCTCGCGGTGATCGAGCGACTCCGGGCCGAGGGACTGGCGATGATCGTGGTCGAACAGTCCCTGAACGTGGCCATGTCGATCGCCGACCGGGCGATCTTCCTGGAGAAGGGCCGGATCCGGTTCGAGGGCGCGGCGGCCGACCTGGCCGAACGCGACTTCGTCCGGGCGGTGTTCCTGGGCGGCGACGCGGAGTCGGACGATGCCGGGCCGGACGATGCCGAGCCGGGCGACCCGGCGGCGGCCTCGGCCGCGCCGGCCTCGGGCGCCGGCGCCGCCGGCACCGGAAAGGGCGTCGACCATGGCTGACCTGATGACCCGCCAGATCGCCTTCGACGGCCTGGTCAACGGCCTGGCGATCGGCCTGATCGCGCTCGGCATCGTGCTGGTGTACCGCAGCAGCCGGGTGATCAACTTCGCGGTGGGCAACCTCGGCGTGATCGGCGCCGCACTGCTCCCGCTCGCGGTGATCAACTACGGCGTGCCGTTCTGGGCCGCGCTGCTCGGTGCGCTCCTGGTCGGCACGCTGGCCGGCGCCATCGTCGAACTCGCGGTGATCCGACGGCTGTTCCACTCCGCCCGGGTCACCGTACTGATCGCCACGATCGGCGTCGCCCAGGCGTGTGTGGCGGCGGTACGCGCGCTGCCGGACGTGGACGGCGCGGTCCGGGCGAGCTACCCGGTGGCGATCACCGCCCAGTGGCAGATCGCCGGCGTACGGGTGACCGGCGCCCAGGTATGCGTCCTGATCGTGGTCCCCATCGTGGCCGGCGCGCTGACCTGGTTCCTGGGCCGGACCACCCAGGGGCGCGCGGTCACCGCGTCCGCGGAGAACCCGAACCTGGCCCGTACGGTCGGGATCAGCCCCAAGATCGTGTCCACCGTGGTGTGGACCCTGGCCGGCCTGCTCTCCACGCTCGCCATGATCCTGATCGCCGGCCAGTCCGGCCGGGTCTCGGCCACCGCCGACCTCGGCCCGAACACGATGGTGCGGGCGATGGCCGCCGCGGTCATCGCGGGGCTGACCTCGTTCCGCTGGTCGATGCTGGCCGGCGTGCTGATCGGGGTGCTCCAGGCGGCCGTTCGGTTCAACTTCGTCGAACAGACCGGCCTGGTCGACTTCCTGCTGTTGTGCGCCGTGGTCACCGCGGTATGGATCCGCGCCCGGCGCGACGCGCGCACCGACAACCGCGGCGACAACCGCACATTCGCCACCGGGCCGCGCCCGGCACCGATCCCGGAGCGGTTGCGCGGTGTGTGGTGGGTCCGGCACCTGAACCGACTCGCTCTGCTGGTACCGCTGTTGGTGGCCGTCGTGCTTCCGTTGGTGGTCACCCAGGCGTCCCGACACCTCCTCTACGGCACGATCCTGGCCTTCGCGATCTGTGCCTGCTCGCTCACCGTGCTCACCGGGTGGGCCGGGCAACTCTCGCTCGGGCAGATGGCGTTCGCCGGCCTCGGTGCGCTGCTCACCGCCGCGCTCACCCGGGGCCTGTCGATCGACATCGGCGCCGATCGCACCATCGCCTTCCAGGCACTGCCGTTCGTGCTGTCCGCGCTGCTCGCCGCACTGGTCACCGCGGCCCTCGCGGCGATCGTCGGCGCGGGCGCCCTGCGGGTGGACGGCATGCTGCTCGCGGTCAGTACCTTCGCGCTCGGTGTGGCCGCCGCCGGCTACCTCTACCGGCGGCCGTTCCTCACCGACGGCAACGCCGCCTCGGTGCCGCTGCCCAGGGGCGAGCTGCTCGGGCTGGATCTGGCCGACGAACGCACCTACTACTACGTGCTGTTGGTCGTGCTGATCGTCGTCCTCGCGCTGATCGCCCGACTGCGGGCGCACGGCACCGGGCGGCGCACCATCGCGGTCCGGGACAACCCTGAGGCCGCCGCCGCCTGTACCGTCCCGCCGCTGCGCACCAAGGTCACCGCCTTCGCCCTCTCCGGCGCGATCGCCGGACTCGGCGGCGCGTTGCTCGCGGGCAGCGTGCAGAGCGTGCCGCTGACCGAACGGTTCTTCCAGGTCTCGGATTCGCTGACCCTGGTGGCCATCGTGGTGATCGGCGGAGTCGGCTCCACGGTCGGCCCGGTGATCGGCGCGGTGTGGGTGGTCGGATTGCCCGCGTTCTTCCCCGGCAACTCACTGGTACCGATCTTCGCGTCCAGTATCGGACTGCTGGTCCTGCTCCTGTACTTCCCCGGCGGGCTGACCCAGATCGCCAACGCGGCCCGGACGGCGCTGCTGCGCTGGGCCGAGGGGCGGCTGCCCGAGGAGACCGCGGCGCCGACGGCTGCCCCGAAACCGGAACGTCCCGTGCGAGTTCGCGAGCGGACCGAGGCGGTGCCGACCGACGCGCCGGTGCTCGTCACGCACAACGTGTCGGTGCGCTACGGCGGGAACACCGCCGTCGACTCGGTGTCCATCCAGCTGCGCCCCGGCGAGATCCTCGGACTGATCGGCACCAACGGCGCCGGCAAGTCCACGCTCCTCAACGCGATCGGCGGATTCGCCCCCGCCACCGGGACGGTCGAGCTGCTCGGCCGCGATGTCTCCCGGCTCGCCCCGGCCCGGCGTGCCGCGCTCGGCCTGGGCCGGACCTTCCAGGCGGCCCGGTTGTTCCCCGAACTCACGGTGAACGAAACGGTGTTGGTCGCCCTGGAGGCGCGCAAACGATCCGGCCTGATCGGCACCGCGCTGCTCCTGCCCGCCGCCACGCGGGCCGAGCGGCAGCGGCGGGCCGAGGCCGCCGATCTGATCGACCTGGTCGGATTGGGCCGCTACGCGGACACCCCGGTGGCCCAACTGTCCACCGGCACCCGGCGGATCGTCGAACTGGCCAACCTGATCGCACTGGACGCCCGGGTGTTGTGCCTGGACGAGCCGACCGCCGGCGTCGCGCAACGTGAGACCGAGGCGCTCGGCCCGTTGTTGCTGCGGCTGCGCGAGGAGTTGTCCGCCGCGCTGATCGTGATCGAGCACGACATGCCGTTCATGATGTCGATCAGCGACCGGCTGTACTGCCTGGCCGCCGGCCGGGTGATCAGCGAGGGCACCCCGGCCGAGGTGCGCGCCGATCCGGCCGTGATCGCCGGCTACCTGGGCACCGACGCGCGTGCCATCGATCGATCCGGGACCGCGGCGCCGTCCGCCGACCCGGAACGTGTTCCCGCCCTGCTGCACCCCGTGCCCGACCACCCCGCGATGGAGAGCTGACCATGCCCCTGGACCCGCCGATTCAGCGCATCATCGACCTGCTCGCCGGGCACCGCGATCCCAACGAGCCGCCGGGGACCCTGGCCGAGCGCCGGAAGCTGGCCAACGCGACGATGTTGCTGGCGTTCACCGGCCGACCGGACGACGTCACCGCGACCGACCACCGAATCCCGGTCTCCGGCGGCGAGATCACCATGCGCCTGCTGCGCCCGGCCGGACTGCCCGCCGTCGCGCCGGTGTTCTACTTCATCCACGGCGGCGGCTGGTTCCAGGGCGATCTGGACACCGCCGAGGTCGAGCTGGGGCCGATCACCGCCCAGGTGCCGTGCGCGGTCGCGCTGATCGACTACCGGCTCGCACCCGAACACCCGTACCCCGTACCGCTGGAGGACTGCGTCGCGGGTTACGCCTGGCTGCTGGCCCAGCACGCCGAACTCGGCCTGGACCCGGACCGGATCGCGGTCGGCGGGTGCAGCGCGGGCGGCAATCTGGCCGCCGCGCTGTGTCTGGTCGCCCGGGATCGCGGACTGCCCATGCCGTGCGCCCAGTTGCTCGACGTACCGGGCCTGGAGTTGGTCCGGATGGATGTCGAGGGCGACGACGATCCAAACTTCGGCGGGCTGACCGCCGAGGCGTGCAACGAGTTCTTCGACCTCTACCTGCCGGCCGACGTCGATCCGCGCGACCCCCGGGTGTCCCCGTTGTGCGAGCCGGATCTGCGCGGGCTGCCACCGACGGTGATCACCGTGGCCGAATACGACCCGCTCCGTGGTCAGGGCGAACGCTACCTGACCCGGCTGCACGAGGCGGGCGTGCCCGCCGCCGCCTTCCGGGTGCTGGCCCACCTGCACGGCGGCTGGGTCATCCCCGGCACCGTCACCCACAACCTCGTCGGCGACCTGCGCGCGGCCTCCGTCCGCCGGGCCCTCACCGGGACCCTCGCGCCCTGACGGATCGGCCATAACCGCCGACGAAGTCCCATCCCTCCCAGTGCACTTCGCGCCACCGTCCCCATCGTTTCGTGCGACCTTCGGAGGTCAGGGTGTCCGTCCACATCCCCCGGCAACGAGCATCACGCAGCGCACCACACAGAACACCAAACAGAACACCAGGCATAACGGCACAACGAGCGGCCCGCCGACGCGTCGGAATCGCGCTCGGCTCGATCCTGGCCCTCGTCGCCGCGCTGTTCGGCGCGGTGCCGGCGACCGCAACCCCCGCCGCGACGCCGCTCGTGCAGGGCAGCATCGCGCAGTACGGCGTGTCCAAGCAGCAGAACGTCCCCGTCACGATGCCCGACGGAACCGTGTTGCGCGTCGACGTCTACACGCCGACCGACACCGGCACCACCACCCCCGCGACCGGGACCTTCCCGGTGCTGCTCACCCAGACCCCGTACGGCCGGGGCTCGACCGAGACCGAGCTGTCCTGGTTCGTGCAGCGCGGCTACCTCGCGGTGTCCGCCGACGTACGCGGCACCGGCACCTCCGCCGGCTCCTGGTCGCCGTGGGCGCCGATCGAGGGCCAGGACGGCGCCGCACTGGTCGCCTGGGCGGCCCAACTGCCCCACGCGAACGGGAAGGTGGGCCTCAACGGCGGCTCCTACGCGGGCATCAACCAGATCATGACCGCCGCCTCCGTCGGCCCGAACTCCGCGGTCAAGGCGATCTTCCCGCTGGTGGCCGGCAACGACCTCTACCGTGAACTGGCCACCATGGGCGGCATCCCGGACGCCGAGTTCATGTCCTTCTGGCTGACCTACACCGGCATCGCGCACCTGAGCGCACCGCTCGCCGAGGCGCTGCGTCAGGGCTCGACGCAGAACATCCTGGACACCCTGGCCCTGGAACTCCAGCACCTCGGTGGGGTCGCCTCGGCCAACCTGCCGATCCTGACCGGCCTGCTCGGCGGCGGCGAACAGGCCTACGACGGCGCCTTCTGGCAGCAGCGCCGGCCCGCCGACATGCTCGCGAGCGTGGTGGCCAACGGCGTACCCGCCTTCCTCCTCGGCGGCTGGTACGACCTGTTCCAGCGCGGTGCGTTGATGAACTACGCCGGCCTGCAGAACGCGTGGGCGGGCCGTCCGGTCGGCGCGCCGATGGTGGCCGGCCAGCCGGTCACCGACCGCTACCAACTGCTGATGGGCCCGTGGTACCACGACCCGCGCCAGGACCCGACGTTGGACCTGTCCGGCCTGCAACTGCGCTGGTACGACAAGTGGCTGAAGGGGATCGACACCGGCATCACCGGCGCTGCCAACCCGAACCCGCTGCACGTGAAGGAACTGGGCAGCAGCCGCTGGCTGGACACCCGCAACTACCCGTTCACCGGCGCCGACCCCACCCGCCTCTACCTCGACCAGGGCCGCACCGGCAGTGCCCCGGCGTCCACGAACGACGGTCTGCTCACCACCACCGCGCCCACCGGCAACGGCAGCGAGTGGATCAGCTGGACCGCCAACAACAGCCCGTGTACCCGCTCGTCGGCGCAGTGGCTCGGCGGGTTCCTCAAGGACCCGGCCTGTACGGACAACAACACGGCGCGCGAGACCGGTCCGGGCTCGCTCGTCTACACCACCGCCCCGATGACCGAGACCAAGGTGCTCGCCGGCCCGATCGGCGCGACGTTGTACGCCCAGTCCAACACCCCGGAGACGCACTGGGTGGTGACCGTCACCGACGTCGCCCCCGACGGCTCCTCGGTGCCGCTCAGCTCCGGCGCGCTGGCCGGTTCGCATCGTGCGCTCGACCCGGCCCGCACCTGGTACGCCCCCGACGGTACGACGCTGATGCCGTACCACCCGTCCACCCGGACCACCACCACCTCCGTCCAGCCGAACCAGGTCACCCGCTACGACGTCGAGGTCTTCCCGACCTTCGCCTCGATCGCCCCCGGTCACCGGATCCGGGTCAACGTGACCACCGCCGACACCCCGCACCTGTCCGCCACCCTGACCCAGACCCCGGGCCTGCTCGCCGGGATCTGGCAGCTCAAGTCCGGGCCGGCCAACCCGTCCTCGGTGACCATCCCGCTCGCCCCGGCCGGCGCGTTCGGCACGCCCTGCACGAGCGTGTGCCCATGATCCGTTGATCATCGGGTGATTCGTACGGGCGCCCGGCCGGGGATTCGCATCCCCGGCCGGGCGCCCGTACGTTTGCTCCACCCCGACGACCCGGTGCGGTGGCTCCGGAATCCCGGTCGAACGCGCCGTGCTGCCCGACCTGTTGCTCCGGGTTCGGCATCGACTCGGCTGACCTCGGATGGCACGTGATTCCGCATATGCAAGAGGATTTGATGAGATGGCTCGCAAATGCAAGTCGGTTCGGCGAATCTGCTTGCAGATGTAAATTGTGTTCGAGCCGCTCCGGTTGGGCATGATCCGGAGCAGTGGCCGGACGGACGATCACGCGATCGGAAGGGGATGTCAGTGAGCGATCGCGGGATCCGGGAGTTCGGGCTCGATCGGGAGTTGACTCTGGTCGCGGGCCTGGAGGTTCGGCTCGTCGTGGACGGCATCGCGAGCTGGGGCATCGAGTGGGACGACGGCCCGACGGTGGACCGGATGCGTGGCTACGTGGCGGCCGTACGGACCCGACGACGCCGCGCCGCGCCGCCCGACCATCGGCTCGACTACCGCCGCCGGCAGAGCCCTCGGGCGTGGGCCGCGCGGGCCATCGCCCTGATGCGGGACGGGAGTTCGGCCCGGGCGATCGCGGTCGGCGCGGCCCGGCGGCGCAACCATCCGGCGGCCCAGGGGTGGTGTGCGGGGGCATTGACCCCCGAGGACCATGCGCTGCTCGACCTGGTCCAGCGGTCCTACGAGGCGGTGGCCAACCCGGAACGCGTGGATCGCCCCGAGGACGAGGCGTTGATCGCCCGGCTGTTGGTCGAGGGCAACGCCTCGCGCGAGGCGATGTGTCGGATCCTCAACGACCCGGACTCCGGCCAACTTACGCCCGGCCGCCCGGTGTTGCGTCTGGTGCCGGGAGATCCCGGGCACTGACCGCGCCGCACCACACCTCTCGGATGCGCCGACGGTGGCTGGAGGCAGGCACGGACGCAGACGCGCAGGGCCGCCGGCGCGCACCGGCCCCCGGCCCCGGCCCCCGCCGACCGAAGCACAGCAACTCCGGATCGTGGGCGGCGTCGGCGGCGTCGCAGATCGGGTCCGAGCCGATGCCCAGAGTGATGTGACCAGGGTCTCGTTTGTTCGAGCAACTGTCTTCAAGCGCCGGGGAGTTCGCGGCGTTTTACTCCTTTCATGGCAACCGTGAGCAGGCCCGAACCCAGGCCCGAACCCAGGCCCGAACCCAGGCCCGAAACCAGACCCGAGCCCATGCCCGAGCCCATGCCCGAGCCCGGATCCGAGGAGCCGGTACGGCCGGATCAGCCGGGGCCCTTCCAGGTCGGCACGATCGAATTCCCGTTCTGGACCGGCGGACCCGGCTTCACGCTGGCCAAGATCAGTTACCCGGCGCAGCACGACGGGTGGTTGGCCCCGGCCGACCGGTCGGCGGGGCGCTATCCGTCGATCGTGGTCGCGCCGGCCACCTGGACCGGGCCGAATCTGTACGAGTGGTTCACCGACTATGTGGTGCGCCACGGCTACATCGTCTTTCGCTACTTCCCGGAGAACATCCTCGCGCTGGATCCGCACATGCACGCGGACACCGTCTGCGACGCGATCGACAAGCTGATCGACATCGACGACGACCGGTTCAACCCGCTGCGCGGCCTGATCGACCACGATGCGTTCGCGGCGCTCGGGGTCTCGCTCGGCGGCGCGGGCGCGCTGCTCGCGGCGGCCCGGGACCGGCGGATCCGGGCGGTGATCGGGCTGGCCCCCGGGCGCGACGCCAAGGAGCCCGAGCTGTACGCGCGGATCGACACCGAGGTGCGCAACGTGGTCGCGCCGACGTTGATCATGTCCGGGCAGAACGACGGGATCTGCCCCGGTTCGGGGGTGCACTATCTGGACCTGGTGCCGCGGGGCTACAAGACCTACCTGGAGATCGCCGGCGGAAACCATGTCCAGTTCCTCGATCCGAGCGAGGTGGACATCCACCTGCCGGGGTTGCCCCGGGACGGGGAGCCGGGGATCACCTTCGCCGAGCAGCATGCGATCGCCAACGTCTACGCGACCGCGTTCCTGCACGCCGCGCTGAAGGGGGACGGCTACTGCGAGGTACAGGTACTCGGCGCGGACGCGGTGCGCGCGGTGCGCGACGGGCGGCTCTCCGACCTGCGTTCGGAGGCGGGCCCGCTGCCGCTGCCGTTCCCGGCCGCGACCGCCGGGGTGCGCAGCGCGGCGGCTGCGGCGGTGCCGGTCGCCACGTCCGGCGACCTGATCGGTGCGGCGGGCACGGTCGCCTCGGCCCTGCTGCTCCGGGTCAACGGCCTGGTCCGGGACCTGGCGAGGGGCGTGGAGCGGGCCACGGCGGAGATGGAGAAGCGGATCCTCGGGTGACGATCGTGGGTCACCTCGACGTCGTGCGGGCCGAGATCGCGGCGGGTGAGAAGGTGGCTCGGGACACCGGGTTCGATTCCTGACCGGGCGAGCGCATGCCCGGGGCGGGCTTCGACCGGCCCGGGCGGTGGGTACGGTGGGCGTCCGGGCCCGAGTCCCGGATACCGAGTCCCGGTTTCGGACCAGGAGGGGCAGCAGCATGGATACGCGAGTGGCCGACAACCCGGCGAAGTCCCGCTACGAGATATTCACCACCGCGGAGCCCGCCCCGGCGGGCCCGGGCGGGCAGCTCGCGCCGCCCATCCGGGCCACCGAACTCGCGGGCTTCGCGGAGTACTTCGTCAGCGGCGACGAGGTCGCGTTCACGCACACCGAGATCGACCCGAGGTTCGGCGGGCAGGGGCTCGGCGGCCGGCTGGCCCGCGCGGCGCTCGACGCGGTCCGGGAGCGTGGCCTGGCGGTGCTCCCGTACTGCTCGTTCATCCGCGACTGGATCGCCAAGCACCCCGAATACGTCGACCTGGTCCCCGAGGACCGCCGGGACGCCTTCAAGTTGTAGGTGCGGCCGGGTGCGGCGGGATGCGGCGGGGGCCTACGACTCCACCGCCATCCGGATGCCGAGCGCGACCATCACCCCGCCGGAGGTCTGCTCCAGCCGGCGGCGGACCTTGGCCCGGCTCAGCACGGTGCGCATCCGGCCGACGAACCAGACGTAGAGCCCGTACCAGCCGATCTCGAACGTCGCCCAGATCGCGGCCAGCCCCACCATGGTGGGCAGTTGCGGCGCACCGCTGGGGACGAACTGCGGCAGGAACGACATCGCGAACACGGCGGCCTTGGGGTTGGCCAGGTTCAGCGTCAACGCGGACCGATAGGCCCGTCGGCCGGTGCCGGGGACCCGCTCGCCGCCCGCTGCCGCGTCGTTCGCGCCCTCGGTGGCCGCGGTGAACCCGGTCAGCCCGTCGCGCCGGGCCGCCCGGATGGCCTGCACCCCGAAGCCGACCAGGACCACCGCGCCGACGATGCGCATGATGTCGTAGGCGAGTTGGGATGCGGCCAACAGCCCGGTCAGCCCGAAGGCGGCGGCCAGCCCCCAGATGAACACGCCGGACTCGTTGCCGAGCACGGCCAGGAAGCCGGACCGACGACTGTGCAACGAGTGCCGAATGATCAGGACCGAACTCGGTCCGGGGCTGGCCGCGATGAGAGCACAGGCGCCGAGGAACGCCAAAAGCGTATGAGTCATTCCGGCATCCTCGCCCCGCCCCGAGCCGAAACGCCATCAATTTGCCCCACAGGCAACCGGGTGGACACGGCGATTCAGCCGGCGGCGGCCAGTCGGGGGGCGCCGCCGCGTACTTCGTCGAGGTATTCGGCGATGGCGTCGCGGTTGCGGGTCAGGCAGTCGACACGTTCGGTCATGCGCTGGAGTTCGTGTTCGAGGGTGGCCAACATTTCCGGGGTGGCGTCCGGGAAGTGGATGATTCGGGGCTTGTTCAGGCACGGGAGGATCTGTTTGATGATCCGGGTGGGCAGGCCGGCGTCGAGCAGGCCGCGGATCTGCAGCACCCGGTCGACGAAGAACTCGTCGTAGTCGCGGTAGCCGTTGGGGGTGCGATCGGCGACGATCAGGCCCTGTTCCTCGTAGTAGCGCAGCAGCCGGCGGGGGGTGCCGGTGCGCTCCGACAGCTCTCCGATGCGCATGTGATCCACCTCACGTCTCGTGGCTTGACCCTCACATCAATGTGATGGTTCGAGCATACGTGGCATGAGCCACGAGATCACCGCACCGGCACCTTCCCACACCCCGACCGACGACCGAAAGTTGCCCATGGCCGCGCTGTTGGCCCTGGCCACGGCGGTGTTCATCACCAGCCTGACCGAGACCCTGCCGGCCGGCGTGCTGCCCGCGATGAGCGCGGACCTGGGGGTCGGCGAATCGGCGATGGGCCAGTCCGTGACGATCTACGCGATCGGCACGGCGCTCACCGCGATTCCGCTGTCCACCGCGACCGCCGGGTGGCGGCGCAAGCGGTTGCTGCTGACCGCGATGGCCGGCTTCGCGGCGGCCAACACGGTCACCGCCGTGTCCGGTAACTACCCGCTGACCATGGTCGCCCGCTTCGTTGCCGGCGTGGCTGCGGGCCTGGCCTGGGCGCTGCTCGCCGGCTATGCCCGCCGGTTGGCACCCGTACGGCTCCAGGGCAAGGCGATCGCGATCGTGATGGCCGGCATCCCGCTCGCGCTGTCCCTCGGCGTACCCGCCGGGACCTTCCTCGGCGACCGGTTCGGCTGGCGGATCACCTTCACGATGATGACCGTGCTCGCCCTGCTCCTGATCGGCTGGATCGCGGCGATCGTGCCCGACCACCCCGGACAGCGCCCGGAGGAACGCACGCCGATGTTGCGTACGTTGGCCATCCCCGGGGTGGCCCCGGTCCTGTTCGTCACGCTGGTCTTCGTGCTGGCGCACACCATCCTGTACACCTATATCGCCACCTACCTCGACCACCTCGGCCTGGGCGGCGCAACCGACCTGGTGCTGCTCGTGTTCGGCGGCGCGTCGCTGTTCGGCCTGTGGCTCGTCGGCGCGTGGATCCACCGCCGGCTGCGCGCGCTGACCATCGCCGCGACCCTGCTGTTCGGCGCGGCGGCGGCCGTGTTGGCGGTGTTCTCCGACAGTCACGCGCTGGTCTACGTCGCGGTGGTGTTGTGGGGCCTCGGGTGGGGCGGCGCACCCACGTTGCTCCAGACCGCCGTGGGTGATGCGGGCGGCGACGAGGCGGACGCCGCGCAGGCCATGCTGGTCACGCTGTGGAACGCGGCGATGGCGGGCGGCGGGGTGGTCGGCGCGCTGCTGCTCGACCTGCTCGGCGCGGGGTCCTTCCCGTGGAGTGTCCTGGTGTTGCTGATCCCGGTGTTGGCCGTGGTGGTCGCCGCCCGGGCGCACGGTTTCCCGGCCCGACGGGACCACACGAACGGGTGACCGCGTCGATCGCAACGCCTCGGAACGAACGCCGCAGAATGCCCTGGAGCGATCCGGATCGTCGCGGAACGCCGTTGCCGAACAGCACGATTGCCCCTGATTCCCCGGCCCCCGCCCCCGCTCCCGCCCGCACCGGCGGGGACGGGGGCGTTCCGTTTCGGCTGCGGATTAGGCTGCGGACATGAGTTCACAGGCATATCTCTCCGGACTGTTCGCGCTGGACGGCCGGGTCGCCGTGGTCACCGGCGGCAGTTCCGGCATCGGTCGGGCCATCGCCGGCGCGCTGGCGCGGGCGGGCGCACGTGTGCTGGTCGTCGCCCGGCGGGAGGCGGAACTGGTGGCCACCGTCCAGGAGTTGACCGCGCAGGGAGCCGAGGCGGCCTGGGTGAGCGGCGATCTGGGCAGCCGGGCGGGGATTCGGGCGGCGGCGGACGCGGCGGCGGCCGTGTTCGGGGAGCCGGACATCCTGGTCAACAGCGCCGGGATCAACCTCCGCCCGCCGCTCGGCGAGTTGGGCGACGACGTCTGGGACGCCACCATGGCGGTCAACCTGGAGGCACCCTTCCTGCTCGGGCAGCGGTTCGGGCCCGGGATGGCCGAGCGCGGCTACGGCCGGATCATCCACGTGTCGTCGCAGCAGGCGCACCGGGCCTTCGTCCAGAGCGGCGCCTACGGCGTGTCCAAGGGCGCCCTGGAGTCGCTGGCCCGCTCGCAGGCCGAGGCGTGGTCGGGCTCCGGCGTCACCGCCAACACCCTCGTCCCCGGCTTCGTGATGACCCCGCTCAACGCCCGCCTGTCGAGCGACCCGGAGCGGGTCGCCGAGCTGGCCGCGCGCACCATGGTCGGGCGCAACGGGCTGGCCGAGGACTTCGAGGCCGCGGCGGTGTTCCTGGCGGGCGCGGGGTCGGCGTATGTCACCGGACAGTCGATCTTCGTCGACGGCGGGCTGAGCGTGCACTGAGCGGGCGGCAGACCGTGCGCCGCCTGCCTGCCTGCCGGGTGGGGCGGGCGGGGCCGCGGGAAATGGATTGCACGGCCGGTCGGTGGTCACCGATGATCCTACGATGACCACTCCCGAGAACCCCGACCGCCCCCGCTCCGCCGCGCCCGAACCCCGGGTGCGCTGGGTCTCCCTGATGGGACGACCGCTGAGCGCGCTGGTGGCGGGCGATCTGACCGAGGCCCGCCGACAAACCGGCCTGGACCTGCCCGAGTTCTTCGCCTCCGAGCAGGCCCGCCGGTTGTGGCGATACCGATTCGATCAGGTGACCGCCGACCCGGAGAGTGCGCCGTGGGTGGCCCGGGCGGCGGTCTCCGAGCCGGACGGCGCGGTGGTCGGCTACGCCGGGTTCCATGGGCCGCCGGACGAGGTGGGCATGGTGGAGATCGGCTACACCGTGGTGCCCGAGGCGCGCCGCCGGGGATACGCCCGCGCGATGCTCAGGGCGCTGCTCGAGCGCGCGGCGGACGAACTCGACGTGGCGATCGTCCGGGTCACCATCTCGCCGGACAACGCCGCGTCGCTCGCCACCATCCGGGGCTTCGACTTCGTCGAGGTGGGCGAGCAGATCGACGAGGAGGACGGCTTGGAGATCATCTACGAGGTGGCGGCCGACCGGATCCGGAAGGTCTGAGCCGGCTCCTCGGGCCGGTCGGGGGTGGGCGGGCCCGGGGCGGTTCCGGGTGGCTTCCTGCCGGGTGCTTCCCTGTCGTGTGGTCGGCCTGGGTGGGCCCTACGGCCGCGACTCGGTCGCGACGTACGCCCGGTACAGCCGCTCGACGCCCTCGATCAGCCGCTCCGGGCCCTCGGCGTACGCGTAGCCGACCCGCACGTACGGCGCCGGCGGCTCGGCGGTGAAGTAGGCGGGCCCGGGGGTGACCGCGACGCCGGCGTGCAGTGCGGCCGAGGTGAGCGCGCGGACGTCCCGGCCGTCGGGCAGGCGCAACCAGAAGTGGTAGCCGCCGTAGGGGAGTCGGTCCGGGAGCAGTTCCGGCAGGAGCCGGTTCAGCGCACCCGCGAGGACCTGTCGCCGATCGCGCAGCGCGGCGCCGAGGGCGCGCAGGTGGTGTGGCCAGGATGGGGCGCCGACCAGTTCGAGGGCGGTCTCCTGGAGCGGGCGCGGGACGAAGAAGCTGTCCACCGCCTGTACCGCGCGCAGCCGCTCGAACGCCGGACCGTGTGCGGTGAGCGCGGCCACCCGCAGGCTGGGCGAGGTGGTCTTGGTCAGCGAACGGATGTGCACCACCACGCCGTTCGGATCGTCGGCGGCCAGCGGCGCGGGCAGCGCGGGCGCGTCGGCGTGGGCCAGTCGGCGGGAGAAGTCGTCCTCGACCACGAATGCGCCCGCCGCGTGCGCGATGTCCACCACCTCGGCGCGCCGGGCGGGCGTCAGTACCGTACCGGTCGGGTTCTGGAACACCGGCTGACAGACGAAAACCCGGGCCCGGGTGGCCGCGAAGGCGTCGGCGAGCAGATCGGTACGGACTCCGTCGGCGTCCATCGGCACTGGCACCGGCCGCAACCCGGCGGCCTGCGCGACGGCCAGGACACCCGGGTAGGTCGGCGATTCGACCAGTACGGGCGAGCCGGGCGCGACCAGCGAACGCAGCGCCGTGGTCAGCGCGTTCTGCCCGCCGGCGGTGATCAGTACGTCGGACGTGGCGACCACGCCGCCGATGTCCCGGGCGAACCACGCACGCAGCTCCGGGAGTCCCTCGAGGGGTGGCCGCTCCCAGGCGCCGGGTCGACGGCCGGCCCGGGTCAGCGCGCCGGCCAACGCGCGTTCCGGTTGCAGCGACGGGTGCAGGTAGCCGCTGTTGAGGTCGACCACCTCGGGCGGCGCGACGGCGAGCGCGGCCAGCACGCCGGACGCGTCCGGGCTGCGTTGTGGGGGTACGCCGGGCTCGGCGCTGAGTGCGACCTCCTGCCACGAGGTGTCGCCGACGGCCGGCGTCGGGCGGCGCGGCGCGGCACGGTAGACCCCGGCGCCGGGGCGGGAGACCACCAGGCCCTCGGCGGCGAGCGTGGCGATCGCGCGCGAGACGGTGACCGGGCTGACCCGGTGCCGGTCGACGAGCGCACGACTGGACGGCAGCTTCTCGCCGGCCGAGTAGCGGTCGAGATCACTACGAAGGATCGCGACCAGATCGACCGCACCGCTACTCTTGTCCATGACAGTACAAGATAGCGCTATTCGACCGGCCTCGATAGCGGTCGGCGGGACCACCCTCGCGGCGGTCGGCATCCTGACCTTCTCGCTCAGCCTGCCGGCGACCGCCTGGGCGCTCGACGGGTTCGGCCCGTGGACCGTCACCGGCCTGCGGGGACTGCTCGCGGCCGGGTTCGCCGGGGCGGCCCTGCTCGCGGTGCGGGCACCGCTGCCCGCCCGGGAGGACCGGTTCGGGCTGATCGTGGTCGCGGTCGGCTGTGTGCTCGGCTGGCCGCTGCTCACCACGCTCGCGCTGCGGACCGCGTCGACCGCGCACTCCGCGGTGGTGGTCGGGTTGTTGCCGATGGCCACCACGGTGTGGTCGGTGCTGCGTACCGGCGAGCGGCCGAGTCGGACCTTCTGGGTGGGGGCGATGGCGGGTGCCGCGGTGGTCTTCGGCTTCGCCGTACAGCAGAGCAGCGGCGGGCTCGGCCTGGCCGACGCCTTCCTGTTCGCGGCGCTGGTGATGTGCGCCGGCGGCTACGCCGAGGGGGGCACACTGGCCCGACGGATGCCGGGGTGGCGGGTGATCGCGTGGGGTGTGGTGGTGGCCGCGCCGATCACCGCGCTGACGGCGGTACTGGGCCTGGCGGCCGAGCCGGTGCATTGGAACGTGCACGGGGTGGGTGGGCTGTTGTACCTGGCCGCGGTGTCGCAGTT
Organism: Embleya sp. AB8; assembly: GCF_049739465.1. Taxonomy (NCBI): domain Bacteria; kingdom Bacillati; phylum Actinomycetota; class Actinomycetes; order Kitasatosporales; family Streptomycetaceae; genus Embleya; species Embleya sp. AB8. The sequence continues at coordinate 166,796 of NZ_JBMHHY010000016.1, read as the reverse complement.
CCTCGGCTTCGTGATGTGGTATCGCGGGATGGCGGCGATCGGGGTGCCTGCGGCCGGCCAGCTGCAACTGGCCCAGCCGTTGCTGACGTTGGTGTGGGCGGTGCTGATTCTGGGCGAGTCGTGGTCGCCGGCGATGCCGGTCGCCGCGCTCGGCGTGCTGGGCTGCATCGTGCTGACGCAGGGGGCGAGGGTGGGACGTAGGGGGTCGGTGTAGCGCGGTGTCGAGCGGCGCGCCCGGGACGGTGGCGCGCCGCTCGATTGCTCGCCCTGTCCGGGGTGCTCAGGCGGCCTTGGTGATGTTCTCGCCCAGATAGCCGCCGCAACTGTTCGTCTGGTAGACGTTGGTCACCACCCACCCGCTGGGCACCGTCGAGTTGGCGCAGACCGACATCCCGTTGGACAGCCGGTTGGTGATCACCTCGCCCAGGTACCCACCACAGCCGTTCGTCGTGTAGAGCTGGGTCGCCACCCAACCGTCCGGAATCGCCAGGTTGCCGCAGACGCTGAGGTAGTTCGTGCCCGCCGAATTGGTGATGTTCTCGGCCATGTAGCCGCCGCAGCCGTTGGTCGTGTAGAGCTGGGTCGACACCCAGCCGGCGGGGATCGTCGAGTTGGCGCAGACCGACATCCCGTTGGACAGGCTGTTGGTGATCACCTCGCCCTTGTAGCCACCACAACTGTTCGTGGTGTAGATGCTGGTGATCACCCAGCCGTCCGGGACCGTCGAGTTGGCACAGATGCTGAGGGTGCTCATGATGTGCACCGAATCGGTGGTCCTGGCCGCCGAGTCGGTGCTTGCCTGCGCCGAGCCGGCGGAGAGTACGGCGCCGCCGCCGAGCAAAGCGAGTGCCGCAAGCAGGCGAACCAGCCACATCCCGGTGAGTTTCACGTGGTCTCCCTTGTCTCCCCAGTGCGCTCGTCCGGAACTCGGATGCACCGGTCGGCCACCACAGTGGAGGTGCGGAGGGGCGGAACCAACACCCGGCCGGTTCGGACAATCAATCCCGGAAAACCGGCCATCGCGGGTCAACCGCCGTTCGGCGTACGGAAAATCAACTCCGAGGCCGCTACCAGGGGGAGAACCCGCGACGGGCCGCGAACAACGCGCCTGCCGCCACTGCGTGTACGTCGCTCGGTGGGGGCGGGGTGTCGGCCCTCGCGGGAGTGGTCGACGGCATGGCACGGCTCGGCGACAGGCCGACGCGGGTGGCGGACGGTCGGCCTCGGGAGTGACGGCGGGCCCGACCGCAGGCCGACCGTAATTCGCTTGACCCGGCCGCGGGTCGACGCTGCACTGTGGCGGGCACCGCGAGTCGTGGTGCCGGTATCCCAGGGAGGCAGCGGCAACAATGGAGATCCGTTCCACGACCGACCAGGACCTCGACGTCTTCGTCGACACGCTCCATGCCGCGTTCGGGCGCTTCCGGGATACCCCCGCCGAGGGCGAGGGGGTGTGGTGGTCGGCGCTCGAGATGGACCGCAACCTGCTTGCCGTGACGTCGGACGGGCGGCCCGTCGGCACCGCCGGTGCATTCTCCTTCGAGCTCACCCTGCCCGGTGGGATGCTCGTCCCGACCTCCGGGGTGACCGCCGTCGGCGTCCTGCCCTCGCACCGGCGCCGGGGCGTGCTCCGCGCGATGATGCGGCATCAGCTCACCGAGCTGCGCGCCCGAGGGGAGTTCCTCTCCGTACTGCTGGCCTCCGAGGCCCTGATCTACCGCAGGTTCGGCTACGGACCGGCGACCTACACGCAGCGGCTGACGGTGCCGCGCCACCGGGCCGCCTTCGCCCTCCCCCGGGCGCATGGCACGGCCGACGCGCCGGTGACCGGCTCGGACGTCGGTTCGGATGCCGGCTTGGACTCCGGCTCGGACCTCGGCTCGGACTTCGGCTCGGTCGAGCTGCTACGGCGGGCCGAGTGTGGCGAGATCCTGGAAGAGGTCTACGACCGCTATCGCCGCACCCAGCCCGGTGCACTGTCCCGGCCGCATCACTGGTGGGCCTCGGGCGCGGGGCACGCACCGATCTCTCGGGCGCCGCGTTATGTCGCCGTCCACCGGGACGCCGACGGCGTGCCGGACGGATACGCAAGCTACTCGCTCGGCGAGTCCGACACCTTGACAGTCGACGAGACCATCGCCGTCGACGACGTCGCCTACACGGCCCTGGCCCGCTTCGTGCTCGAACACGACCTGGTCGCGCAGGTCGTGTTCGAGCACTTCCCGCCCGAGCACCCGCTGCGCTGGCAGCTTGCGGACTTCAACGCCGGCCAGGTGAGCCACGACACCGACTGGCTGTGGGTGCGGCTGCTGGACGTCCCGCGTGCGCTGACCGCGCGCGGTTGGCGCACGGACGGCGAGCTTGTCCTCGACGTGGACGACCCGTTCCTCGGCGAGCACGGCCGCCACCTGCTGACCGTCCGGAACGGCCGGGCCGACTGCGTCCCGACGGACCGCGAGCCCGACCTGTCCCTGGACGTGACCGACCTGGGCTCGGTCTACCTCGGCGGCACCACCCCGAGCACGCTCGTGCGTGCCGGACACATCCGGGCCCACCGCCCGGGCGCGGCCACTTTGGCCGACGAACTCTTCCGCGCCGAACGCTCCCCACACTGCCTGCACCGATTCTGACCGCGCACCCGGCGACGCCGTGGGCAGGTCTCAAGAGCGCGCGGGATAGGTCATCGTGTCCAAGCGGACTCGCTACGCCCACTTCCGCTCCCGGGACGAACCGGCGGTTGCCTACCTGCAGGCGCTCGCCTCGTCGGGGGTGTCCGCGAACTGCCCGTCTACGGGGGCGATATGCGTACGGAGGGAGAGTTCCACCCGGAGTTCGGGTTCCTCGGCGCCGAGGTATGGTGCTCGGGCCTTCGGAGGTTCGCGAGGCTCCGGAAGGCATCGTCCCACGGCATGAAGCAGTCGTGGTGCGAGGAGCTCGCCTTGCTCGGGACATTCTTCCTCGGAGCCGCGAACGTGGGTGACGCCGTGGTCGAACCAGCGATGGAACGTTCACTGTTCCAGCGGGAGTGACGGCTGTCACCGTGTATGTCTGGGGCGGTGGCGGTGCGGGCGGCTCGGCAGGTGCCGGCGGGGGCGGGGGCGGGGGCGGCGGCGGAGGCAGCAAGGCACCTTTGATCGCCAATCCCATCGGTGGGGGCGGCGGCGGTGGGGGTGCCGGCGGCAGCGGCGGCGGAGGGGGTGGTGGCGGAGCCGGCGGCAGCTACACCAGCTGCACCCTGGCCGTCACCCCGGGGGAACACCTCGACATCGGCTTCATCGGTGGCCCGCAGCCAACCTCCGGGCCTGGTGGAAGCGCGGGAAGTGGCGGCTCCGGAGGTGCCGAGGGCTCGACCCTGACGAGCGGTGCGCCCGGCAATACGGGCGGCCATGGCGGCGCCGGGGGCTATAGCTCCCAGTCCACGAAGGGCGCGAACGTCGTGGTGGACACCGGCCTCCAGTCCCCGGGGGGATTCAAGAGGGTGCTTGCCCTGGGGGGTCCCAACGGGAATCCGACAGGTGGCGGGAACGGCGGCGGGGGTGGCGGAGGTGGCGAGAACGGCAAGATCGGAGGCTCGGGAGGGGCAGGAGGCGCGGGCGGCGCTGCCGGCCCGGCCGGGCCGGGTGGAGCCGGTGTGAACGGGTCGACGGGCGGTTGCTACGGCGGTACGGGGGCCACGGTTCTCAGCGGTGTCCCAGGCGGCACCGGCAGCGCAGGCACGGTCGGCACGATGGGTATCACCGGCGGCCGGGGCACCACGAACAGGGGCGGTGCCGGCGAGCGTGGCGGCATTGGTGGCAGCGGCGGCAAGGGGGGCGCCGGCGGTGCGCTGCCGTCGACCTCCGTGACCCCGCCCGCCGGCACCGGCGTCGGCGGGAGCGGTGGCAGCGGCGGCGCCGGCGGCGGCGGCATCCTCTCCAACGGCGGCCAGCAGCCTGGAGCGGCCGGAGCCGCAGGCGCGCCGGGCTCGGTGGGCGGCACAGGCAGCAATGGGTACGCCCTCATCACCTGGTGACGCCCCAGGACGATGGTGATCTCGGGGGGCATCAGCCGCAGCCTGAACGGCACTTCGTCGACCCCGTCGTGGTCGGTCGGGTCGGCGGTGTCCCGAACTCGACGCGCCCGCAAGCGCGTTCGCCCGCCCGCCCGGGCTCAGGCCACCGGGCGGATTCGGTCCACGCCGGCTCGGTGGAGGGCGGCGGCGAGGGTGTTGCGGGTCTCGGTCTGGGCGGCGATTCGGGCGTCGAGGACGGCCAGGCGGTCCAGGGCGATGCGGAGGGTGGCGGCGCTCGGGGGTTGGCCGGCCACATCGATGCCGGCGTCGAGGCAGGGGAGGAACGCGCGTACGTCGTCCAGGGTCAGGCCGACCGCGAGCAGATCGCGGATCGAGCGAACCCGGGCCACGTCCCGCTCGGCGTATACGCGATAGCCGTTCGCCGACCGCGTCGACTCGATCAGCCCCGCCTGCTCGTAGTGGCGCAGCGCGCGCGGCGTCGTCCCGGTCGCCTTCGCCAGTTCACCGATCCGCATCCGGACACCTCACACCTCCGATAGGTACCACCACCACACCTATCACGCGGGCCCGGCCCCGAATCCGATCGGGGCCGGGCCCGCGCCGACAGGTGCGCACCGGCTACGACAACACCGCGCCGCCGTCGACCGGGAGGACCACGCCGGTGACGAAGGAGGCGCCGGGTGCGGTCAGCGCGGTGATCGCCCAGGCGACCTCTTCCGGCTCGCCGATCCGGCCCAGCGGGGTGTGCGCGAGCTGCCAGGCCCGGATCGCGGCGCGTTGTTCGGGGCTCCAGCCCTGGTGGTCGGCGATCGGCGTGGTGATCGCGCCGGGGGCGACCGCCACGACCCGGACGCCGCGCGGCGCGAGTTCGACGGCCCAGCTGCGGGTGAGCAGTTCCAGACCGGTCTTGGTCGCGGCGTACAGCGAGTTGCCCGGCCAGGCGCGCTGTCCGACCGACGTGGTGATGTTGACGATCACCCCGCGTGCGGCCTCCAGGATCGGGAGCGCGGCCTGGGTGAGCAGGACGGGTGCGATCAGGTTGGTGGCGAGCAGCGGGTCGATCATCGTGCGGGTGTAGCTGCCGAGGTTGCCGGTGCCGACGATGCCGGCGTTGTTGACCAGTACGTCGAGCCGGCCGTACGTCTCGGCGACGACGCGCACGATTTGCTCGGGCTCGCCCTCGGCGGTGATGTCGGCGGTCAACGGGGTGATCCGGTCCTGCCCGGCGGCGGTCTCGGCGAGCGGCTCGGCGCGGCGTCCGACGGCGATCACGTACGCCCCCTCGGCTGCGAACGCGCGCGCCGTGGCCCGGCCGATACCGGTTCCCGCGCCGGTGATCAGGACGACGCGGGGGTGGGCGGCGGCGGGGGTGTCGGTCCGGGCCTCGGTCTCGTTCCCGGTCTCGTTCTCGTTCTCGTTCTCGGTGAAGTCCATGCGCTCGGTCTCGGTGAAGTCCATGCGCCGATGCTTCAACGTTGCCGCCAACGGCAGGGTCAAGCGCCCCTGCGCTCGGCGAGGATTTCCCGACCGGGTCCGGACTGGGAAGGGCCACCGATCGTGCCCGAACCGGTCCCCGCGCCGGTCGCCGACCCGACCTCCGATGCGTCGAACGCGAGTGCGGGTCCGGGGACGTACCCTTGCGGATTGGTCCCCTGGCTTGTCCCATCCGTAGCGGAGGCTGTACATGTCCCAACCCGCTCCACGTTCGCGGCCCCGACCCCGGATCGCGATCTTCGGCGCCGGCAGCGTCGGCTGCTATCTGGGCGGTCGGCTCGCCGCCCTCGCCGACGTCACCCTGATCGGCCGGCCGGCCGTGCTGGCCGCGCTCGCCGACGGGTTGACGGTGACCGGGGCGGGCCGTCCGCCGACCGAGGTCGCGCCCGAGCGGCTGACCCTGGCCGCCGAGCCGGACGCGGTGACCGGGGCCGACTTCGTGCTGGTCACCGTCAAGTCGGCGGCGACGGCGGAGGCCGGTCGGGAACTGGCCGGGCGGCTGAGCCCGGCGGCGATCGTGGTCAGCCTGCAGAACGGCGTCCGCAACACCGCCGTACTGCGCGCCGCGTTGCCCGGGCACACCGTGCTCGCCGGCATGGTGCCGTTCAACGTGCTGCGTACCGAGTCCGCCGTGTTCCACCAGGGCACCTCCGGTGCGCTGATGGTCGACGCGAATCCGCGCGCGATCCCGCTCGTGGACGTGCTGGCCGAGGCGGGCCTGCCGGTCCAGGTGCGCGAGGACATGCCCGAGGTGCAACACGCGAAGTTGCTGATGAACCTGAACAACGCGATCAACGCGTTGTCCGGCCTGCCGCTGCGCGAGCAGCTCGGGCAGCGCGACTACCGGGCCTGCCTGGCCCTGTGCCAGGGCGAGGCGCTCGCCGCGTTCCGGGCCGAGGGGATCCGGCCGGCCAAGCTCGGCCCCGCGTCCGCCGCGCGTACCCGGCATCTGCTCGCGCTGCCCGATCCGTTGTTTCGCCGGTTGGCGAGTTCGGCGCTGCGGATCGACGCGCAGGCCCGCTCCTCGATGTGGGAGGACCTGGAACGTGGCCGGCCCACCGAGATAGCCGACATCCAGGGCGAGGTACTCGCGATCGCCGAGCGCAACGGACTGACCGCGCCCGCCAACGCACGCCTGGTCGAGCTGATCCACGACGCGGAGGCCGCGCCGGCGGGAGCGGCTCGGCGCTGGAGCGGCCCGGATCTGCTGGCCGAACTCGATGCGGCGGTGTCCGGCGGCTGATCCCGCTCACCACTCCCGCGCCGCCCGCACCAGGTACTCCTGGACCATGGCCAGCTGCGGATGGTCCGCCGTACCCGCGCGGCGGACCAGGTAGCCGGTGTTGATCGGCGGATCGTCCGGAACCAGCAGTGCGACGAGCGTGCCGGCGGCCAGTTCGGCCGCGCACAGGTAGCGGGGCAGTACGGTCAGACCCGCGCCGGCCAGTACCGCCGCCAGCACGCCGCGCAGATCCGGGACGGTGATCGCGGCCCGCTCGGTGAGCCGGGTGCCGAAGACGTGTCGCCAGTAGCGGCGGGCGATCGGCAGGTCCTCGGCGTAACTGACCAGCGGTACACCGCGCAGCGCGGCCGGACCCTCGGCGGCGACCCGCGCCGGCCCGCCGATCCGCTCGGCCCAGGCCGGCGCCGCGACCAGGACGAACTCCTCGTCGAGCAGTGGGACGGCGGCCAGCGTGCGCCCGCGTGGCCGGGTCGTGGCGAGCACCAGGTCGTAGCGACCCGCGCGCAGCCCTTCCAGCAGGTCCTCGGTCATCCCGGTACTGATCCGGAGCAACACCCCGCGCTCGACCAGCGGCGCGAGTGCGGGCAGGGCGAGGGTACACAAGACCTCGGCGGGACCGGCCAGATGCACCGGTTCGGCGGGTGCGTCCGCGCCGTACCGGTCCCGTTCGGCCACCTCCGCCAACGCGTCCAACGGCTCGGCGATCCGGATCGCCAGATCGTCCGCGACGGGTGTGGCCGCGACGCCCCGGGGCAGCCGTTCGAACAACTCTCGGCCCAGCCGGCGCTCCAGCGCGCGGATCTGGGTGGTCACCGTGGGCTGGGACAGGCCGAGCACCCGGGCGGCGCCGGTGAACGAACCGGCCCGATGCACCGCGAGGAAGGTACGCAGCACGGTCAGATCCAGCGGACCGCGCGGAGCGGTGTCCGGTATCGACGCCCCGGCCGACGTGGACCCGGGGGACCCGGGCGACCCATTGGATTCTTCATGGCTCATGGTGGAGAGCCTATTTGAATGGTGATGGGTGCGGGATCTACGTTCGACTACGACAGAGCGACAGAGCGACAGCGCGTCTGCGGTGCCGAATGGAGAAATGACGATGGCGAAGATCCTGTTCGTGCTCAGCGGTTCCGACTTCTGGACGCTGGCCGACGGCACGCGGCATCCGACCGGCTTTTGGGCCGACGAGGCGGCGGCCCCGTTCGCGGCGTTCACCGCGGCCGGTCACGAGGTGGTGGTCGCGACGCCCGGCGGGGTGCTGCCGAGCCCCGATCCGGCGAGTCTGGCGCCCGAGGTGAACGGTGGCCCGGAGGGGGCGGCCGAGGTGGCGGCCACGGTGGCGCGGTTTGCCGCGCTGGGCACTCCGCTGGCCCTGGCCGACGTCGAACTCGCCGACTACGCGGCGGTGTTCTACCCCGGAGGGCATGCGCCGATGGAGGATCTCGCGGTCGACGCGACCTCCGGCGCGCTGCTCACCGCGGCGCTGGACTCGGGCCGACCGCTCGGCGTGGTCTGCCATGGGCCGGCCGCGCTGCTGGCGGCCGAGCGGGCGGACGGCAGCTCGCCGTTCGCCGGCTACCGGCTGACCGCGTTCACCAATGCCGAGGAGACCCAGGCGGGCTTCGCCGACCGGGCCCGCTGGCTGCTTCAGGACCGGCTGGTCGCGCTCGGCGTGGAGTTCGAAGAGAGCACGCCGTGGGCGCCGCACGTGGTGGTCGACCGGAACCTGTACACCGGCCAGAACCCCGCCTCGGCGGCCCCGCTCGCGGCCGAGCTGGTCAAGGCGTTGGGCTGAGCCCGGCGGCCGGGCCGGCCGGTCGAACGACCCGCGGGCCCGGCCCTACTCGGGCGACCCGGCGAACTCGCGAAGGATGCGCGCGCCGTACCGGGTCGCCGACCGCGACCGGTGTCGGGGTCGGGCGCCGGTACGTCCGACCCTTCCTGAGCGCCCTCTCGCGAGCAACGCCGCCGACCGCGCCGGGCCGGGCCGGTCGGCGGCGGTCCGGGCCGGACCGCGCTCAGAGATGCAGTTCGGCCCGGAACGCGGTGACCGCGTCGCCGGTGACCGAGACCGTGAGCGCACCGTCGGCGCCGGCCCGGACGAGCACCTCGACCTCGCCGGGCCGGCCCATCGCGACGCCCTGCCGCCCGGTGAATGCGAACCCGCCGTCGGTGAGCGGCGCCAGGCCGTGCCGGACCGGGTAGGCGCCCAGGGGACCGTGGCCGTTGCCGGTGACGGGGTCCTCGGCGATGCCGATCGCGGGGGCGAACATCCGCGACCAGGTGAGCGGTTCGGCACCTCCGTCGTCGGGGTAAGGAACCGCACCCACACATCGTGATCCGGCCCGTCCGCGGGCAGTACGGACGCCGTCTCCGAGTTCCCGGTTCGGCGCCCCCGCACTGCCGAGAACGGCGTGGGTCGATCACCGCGCGGCCGGCCGGTGGGATGCTCTGGGCCCGGTCACGGTGCCGCATCCCGCCGTGCCCTTCGAGGGGTTCGCCTCGTTGGCAGCATGACGTGCGAGAGGAGGCGGCGCCGGCTCATGACCATCCCGACGCCACCGGCGCGGCTGAATTCGCTCACGAGCCTGCGTTTTGTGCTCGCCGGCGGGGTTCTGACGTGTCACATGGCCTTTGTCACGAAGGTTTTCGACGGACCCGTGCAGCAGGCCCTGCGAACGACGATGCCCGTGGCCACGACGGCGGTCAGCGGTTTCTTCGTCCTGTCCGGATTCGTGCTGGCCTGGTCGTACCGGGAGGGGGACCGACCCCGCTCGTTCTGGCGCCGCCGCGCGTGGAAGATCTACCCCACGCACGTGCTCGCCTGGGTGGCCACCGTGGTGTTGTTCGCGGTCGCGACCCGCCCGCCGCTCACCGTCACCCAGCCCGGCCACGATCCGGTGGTCGCCGTCGCGGGGTTGTTCCTGCTGCAGGACTGGGTGCCGCGCGCGGGCTGGTTCAGCAGCTTCAACGTCCCCGCCTGGTCGCTCTCCTGCGAGGTGTTCTTCTACGCCCTCTTCCCGCTCCTGTTCGTCGCCGCCCGCAGGATCCCGGTGCACCGGCTTCGATCCCGCTGGGCCGCCGTCGCCGTGCTGATCCTGCTGCTGCCGGCCGTGTCCGCGCTCGTGCCGGGCCCGATGTCCCTGGACTGGGTACCGATCAACGAGACCAGTCTGTGGTTCGGCTACGTCCTACCCGTGGTCAGGCTGCCCGAGTTCGTGCTGGGCATCCTCACCGCCCGTCTGGTCCGGGCCGGCCACTGGCCACGGTTGACCCCGTGGGCCGTATACGCCCCGATCGTCCCCGGTTTCCTGCTCCTGCCGGTGCTGCCGCCGCAGTACGGAATGGCGGCCGCGGCGGCGCCGTTCCTCGCGCCGATCATCGCCCACCGGGCCCTGGCCGACCTCCAGGGCACCACGCGGCGCATGGCCCACCCCGTGCTCGTCGCCCTCGGGGAGGCGTCATATGCCCTGTACGTCACGCACTATCCGCTGATGATGGCCGTCCGCGCCGCCCTGGGGGACCGATCCTTCACCCCGTGGGCCGCGCTCGCCGTCGTGTTCGCGTTGATGGCGTCGTCCGTGTTGTTGTCCCTGGTGGTGTATCGCTGCTACGAGGCGCCGCTGCAACGGCGTTGGGCGCGGGCACGGTGCGTCCGTCCGGTCGGGACGGTCGTTCCGGCGATGGTCGAGCGAGACCGGCCTCGGCCGGCCGGACTCGCTCCCTCCCGGCGCGGCCCGGCCCGGCGCACGGGAGGGTCGGGTCGGCCGTGGCTCGTTGTCCCCGGTCTGTTGTCGCCGGGCGGGGCCGAGGAGGACCGGCAGGGACCGGTAGTCGTTGACGATGAACGACGGCACGGGTTCGAGGCCGGCGGACCCGGCGGCGAGGGTGAGCTGCGGGAATCGGCCGAACAGGGCCGATACCGCGATGGTGGACTCGATCCGGGCGAGGTGGGCGCCGAGGCAGAAGTGTGCCCCGTGCCCGAAGGCCAGGTGCTGCTTGTCGGCTCGGTCGAGGTCGAAGTCCTCGGGGCGGTCGTGGACTTCCGGCGCGCGACCGTGCGCGCCGAAGGAGGGCAGCAGCAGGTCGCCGGCGCGCAGGGTGGTGTGTTCGTCGAGGGCGATGTCGCCGGTGACGAAGCGCAGGGGCATGTGCATGATCGGAGCCTGTAGGCGCAGCGACTCCTCGAAGACGTCGTCCCAGCGGTCGGGGTCGCGAAGTGCCGTGACACGTTGCTCGGGATGGGTGAGCAGCGCATGGATGGTGTGGTCCAGGTGCGCGGCGACGGTTTCGGTGCCGGCGCCGATCATCAGGAACAACGTGCAGACGAGTTCCCGGTGGCTGAGCCGGTCGCCGTCTTCGTCGTGGGCGTCGAGCAGGGTGCTGGTCAGATCGGCGCCGGGATCGGCCTTCCTGACGGCGACGAGGTCTTCCAGAACGGTGTAGATCTCCTGCGTGGTCCACGCCGCGAGGTCGGGATCCTCGACCGTGGCGGGCAGGATCTCGAGGGCGTGCAGCAGCCTGGCGCGTTCCCGATCGGGGACGCCGAACAGGTCGCAGATCACCTGGCTGGGGATGCGGCGGCAGAAATGCTCGCGCAGATCGACGACGCCGTCCTCGGCCGGCAGCTCCGCGAGACGGTCGAGGAGAGCGTCGACCGTCGCCTGTACGGCGGGCCGCAGGGCCTCGACGCGGCGAGGGCTGAAGGCCTGGGCGATCAGGCCGCGCAGGCGGCGATGGTCGGCTCCGTCGGTGGTGAGCATGGAGACCTCGTCGATCCACGGGGCCAACCACGGGATGCTGCCCGGCTGGTAACCGGGCCAGTTGTGGCGGGCGTCCAGCGCGACGTGCGGGTGGGTGACCAGGTGCCGGAACACCTCACCGCGAGTCACCGACCAGGCCGTGAGGTCTCCCGGGAGTCGGACCGGGGCCACCGGTCCGTGCGCCCGCAGCTGGGCTGCCTGCTGGTGGAGGAGACGGCCCGAAGTGTCGAGCACGGTCGGTGTGGCGGGGCACAGGGGGGTGCGGTCGGGCATGGCGCTCCTCGTCGTTCCGGCTTCGTCGTTCCGGCTTCGTTGTTCCGGCTTTGTTGTTCCGGGTTCGTCGTGGTGGCTTGGTCGTTCCGGCTTCGTCGTTCCGACTCGGTCGTTCAGTGCGTGGTGGTGTGGCGGGGGTGCAGGACCAGGGGGAGGTGGTCGGGGAGCAGGAGCATTCGGGCCGCGGGGCGAACTCGGGTGTGTGGCGCCGGGGTCAGGGTCCAGCGCTGGGCCAGGGTGGCCAGGATGGTGATGGCCTGGGCCCAGGCGAGGGGTTCGCCGATACAGGAGTGGATGCCCGCGCCGAAGGCGACGAAGGTGTCCCTGGGGCGCCGGCTCGCCGGGCAACCGGCCGGCGAGGTCTGCCCGGTGCTGAAGCGGTCGGGGTCGAACCGGTCCGGATCGGGATACCAGGCCGGGTCGTGCTGGACGGCATGCGGCACGTAGCAGACCGCCGCCCCCGCCGGGATGCGGAAGGGGCCCAGGCGTACGTCGGTCAGGGCGCGGCGGGTGAGCAGCCAGACCACCGGGTACGCACGCAGGGTCTCGGTGATGACGCTGCGGGTGTACGGCAGCCGGTCCAGCTGGTCGGCCTGCACCGGTTGCCCGGCCAGGACGTCGTCCACCTCGGCCTGCACCCGGCGTTGCATCTCGGGATGGCGGCCGAGTTCGTGGCAGACCCAGCTGAGCGTGGAACGGGTGGTCTCCGCACCGGTCATCAGGACCGTGATCACCTCGTCGTGCACCTGCTGCGGCGACATGGCTTCGCCGGTGTCCGGGTCCCGGGCCTCCCGCAACATCGTCAACAGGTCGGCACCGCCGCCGGCATGGCGGGCGATCACGGTGTCGACGGTGGTGTGCATGTCGGCCAGGGCCGCGGCGAAGCGCCGGTTGGCGGGCAGCGGCAACTTCTCCAACAGTTCGGTGGTGTCCAGACAGCGCCACAACACTCCGTCGAGGATGACCGGAAGCGCGGCCTGCAAGGTGGCCAGGTGTCGTTCCTCGACCGCGACGGCGAAGAGATTGCGCAGCACCATGCTCAGGGTGAGTGCGTACAGTTCCTCGTCCAGGGCGATCGTCCGGCCGCTCGGCCAGGCACCGATCCGCTCCTCGGCGACCTCGCGCATGGCCGGGACGTAGGCGGCGATCTGCCGCCGGTGGAACGCCGGTTGCATCAGCCGCCGCTGCCGCCGGTGGAAGTCACCCTCCGAGTTGGCCAGGCCGTTGCCCCACCATGGGCGCAACTTGTCGTACTGCCGCCCCTTGTCGAAGGAATGCGCCTGATCGACGAGCACCTGCCGGACCAGAGCCGGGTCGTTGACCACGTACATCGTCTGCGGTCCGATCCGGATCGTCACCACGGGCCCGCGTGAGCGCAGCGAGCCGAAGAACCCCAGGGGGTCCCGGACCAGCGGCACCGCGCTGCCCAACAGCGGCCATCCGCGCACCGTGGGCACGGCCCGGGCCCGCCCGGCAATGGTCGCGTCACCCATGGCCCCGCCCTTCGAGTACGCCGTCGCGGGGGTAGCGGCCGGTCTCCAGGGACCAGGCCAGATTCCCGCTCATCCAGAACCGCAGGCCGTCCAGGTAGCGCCGCAGCGGCTCGGAGGCCCGGGCCCGGACCGGCCGTTCGGCGGCCAGATAGCGCTCCACCTGGTCGTCGTGCATCCGGGCGGCGACCCACAGCGCCTCCTGCGGGTCCAGGTCGCGCCAGGAGCCCAGGACGGCGGGAAGGCTGTGCACGACACTGCTGCGGGCGACCTCCTTGGGGTAGGACATGATGTCGTTGGCCCAACAGGCCACGTCCACCGCCATGTCCGTCAGCGCGACCACCTCGGGATCGTCGTAGTCGTCCGCCGACAACTCGAATCCGGCGGCGACATCCGTCAGCGCGATACAGGTCCGTACCGCGCCGCTGTGCCGACGCATCCGCACGTATTCCGCCGGCGACGGCGGTGCGCCGCCCGCGCCGGCGGCCGACCTGTTGGCCGCCTCCCAGCACTGCGACATGAAGTAGCCCTGTACGGCGGCGAGGAACCGGGCCTGCTGAAAGCCCGTCGCGCGCTCACGCACGCGCACCCCCAACTCGCCCAGCACGCCCCGGAAACGCGCCTCGACATCGCGCCGAGACTCCGCGCCGGCCGGTGGCGGCTGCGCAAGCGGCGCTTCCGTATCCGCGTCCGTGTCCCTATCCGTGTCCGTATCCGTGTCCGTATTCGTGTCCGTATCCGTGTCCGTATTCGTGTCCGTATTCGTGTCCGTTGCGTGTCCGGTTCGGAAATCATCCGGCCCCGCTTCCAACACGCCCAGGAAATCCACCACACGCCGGATCATCGTCGACGGACAGGCGCCGTGTTCGGACTCGTCACAGAACCCGTCGTCGAACGCGAACAACCACATCTGCCAATCAGCCAGCAGCCGCAGACCCGCCGGCGTGGCATCCGGAGCCGTCCAGGCCGCCAACCACCCCACCCGGGTCCCGCGATACTCCCCCGGATCCCCCAGGCAGTAGATGCCACGCTCCAGCCCCCACCGATAGGACCCTTCATCCACCTCGTCGGCCAGCGGACTGACCTGCCACCCGAACGGATACTCCAGAAGCGGAAGTTCCAGACCAGACACGAACAACTCCCTCGACCGAACCCAAGACCCGCCGCACCCCACGCCACATCGCCAAGACCGAGAGGCGGCTTTCGGGCGGCAGCGGCCCACAAAGCGCAGCCGACGAACGCGCCGACACCACATGGCGAGACGACCGCGCAGACCGGAGCGACGAACCAACTCGAAGCCGCCCCATCCGAAGTGCGAACCCGAACAACACCGCCATGATTTCCCCCGATCCGACCGATCACGCCCACCCGTGAGCCCCGGATGGAGCACAAAACCCCCACCACCCCACCCACACGCCGGAGCACACACACGCGCACCCCGGGCGATCCACCCCCCGTCCCGCCCACCCTCGTCGTTTGCCGATCACCTGGCGGCCAGGCCGGCCCGGCGGCTTTGGGGTCGGCTGGTCGAACTCGGCGGTTACCGGATTCTCATCGGCGGAGAGCCCAACGCCCGGCCCGACCGGGCGCCTTCGGTGCCTCGGAGGGGCCGCCGAGTAGCCGCGCCGTCGGGATCAACGTTGCCGTGAGCACCGCCACCAACGCGAACGACGTGCCCAGGGACGTGTGGTCGGCGATCGTGCCGACGATGGCGGGGGCGATCAGGCCGGACGTGTAGGTGACGGTGGCCACGCCGGCGATGGACCGGCTCGGGTCCTCGCCGGTGCGGCCGGCGGCGGCGAAGGTGAGGGGGAGCACCGCCGATACGCCCACGCCCAGGAGGGCGAAGCCGAGGGCGGCGGGCAGTGCGGAGTGGGTGGCGGCCACCACGGTCGCGCCGATCGTGGCCAGGACCGCGCCGGCGCGGACCGTACGGATCACCCCGAATCGGTCCACCACCGGGCCGGACAGCAGCCGGGCCAGCGTCATCGTGGCGGTGAAGCCGGTGAAGGCCAGGGCCGCGACGCCGGGGGAGGCGTGCGCGACCTGTTCGAGGTGTACCGCACTCCAGTTCGCCCCGGCACCCTCGGCGAATACCGCGCAGAACCCGACCGCGCCGATCGCCAGCACCGCCCGGGACGGCAGCACGAAGCGCGGTGGGGCCTTGGCGTCGGCGGCCGGCCGTGCGTCGAGGAGGTTGCGGCCCGCCTGCCAACCGGCCGCGGCGAACAGTACGGCCAGGGCGGCCAGGTGGATCCGGGCGTCCAGGCCGGCGAACGCGGCGGCGGCCCCAAGGCCCGCGCCGACCAGGGCGCCGGCGCTCCACATCCCGTGCAGCAGTGGCAACGTCGAGCGGCCGACCCGCTGTTCGACGACCAGGCCCTGCGTGTTCATCGCGACGTCGGACATCCCGGCGCCGACGCCGAAGACCAGCAGCGCCGCGCACAACCACGGCAGGCCGGGGGCGAACACCGCGAGCAGCGGCACCGCGCACCACACCACGATCAGCCAACGCAGCGCGGTCCGGCCGCTGTGCCGGTGCACCAGCGACGCGGCCAGCGGCATGGCCAGCGAGGCACCGACCGCGGGGGCGGCCAGCGCGAAGCCCAACTGGCCCGCGCTGAGGTCGAGATGCTCGCGCAGCCAGGGCAGCCGGGAGGCGAAGCCGCCGCCGATGGCGCCGTGCACGGCAAAGATCAGGCACGCGGCGATCCGGGCCCGGCCGGCCTCGGCGACTCGGGCGGCGTCGGGGGCGGCGGCCGAACCTGCGGGCGGGCAGGCCGGCGACGGGGAAGTCTGCGTCATGGCCCGTTAAACTATCAGGAAGGCTTCCTGAAAGAAAGATCCCAGTCTGATTCGGCGAGAGCCTTGGCCGGCCCCGGCCCCGGCCCCGGCCCCGGCCCCGGCCCCGGCCCCGGCCCCGGCCCCGGCCCCGGCCCCGCCCCGGCCCCGGCCCCAGCCCCGGCGTCGGGGCGTGCGTGATGTGGGATGTACGGCTGTGGCAGGGCACCTCCGGGATCGGCGGCGACGAGCCGTTCGGCGGCCCGCCTGGCCGAGGACTCCCTGGGGCACCCGGGGATTCCCGGGGACGCCCGGAGGCTCCGAGGGATGCCCGGTGCGTACCGAGAACGAGCCTTATACCCGGTATGTACCGGAGACCAGGCCCGCCGGCGCGACCGCGCTCCACGCGTCGAAGAGTTCGGTGACGTTCGAGTAGCGCTCCGCCGGGTCGCGCCGGGTCGCACGTTCGACCACCGCGAGCTGGGCCAGCGTGCCGCGCCAGGCACGTTCCTCGTCGCCCGCGTCCAGGAGCAGGCGCAGCGTACGGCCGAGCAGGAACACGGTGCCGGCGCGGGTGACCAGCGCGCCGCGCCGGGTGTGCTCGGGCGGCATGTAGCGCACCGACCCGGAGAGCCGGGCGGTGTCCAGGACGAACGGCGCGCTGCGGTACTCGTCCAGGTCGATCAGGTGCACCCGGCGGGCGGCGAAGTCGTACAGGACACAGCCGTCGTACCAGTCGACGCCCACATAGCCGGCCGCGTCGATCATCCGGTGGGCGTCGAGGATCGCGTCCAGGGCGGCGTGTACGTGGTCCAGGGGCAGCGCGCGGAAGCGGGCGAGCGGCGAGGCGGCGCCGGTCCGCAGCAACTTGCCCGCGCGCTTGACCGTCGAGTGGTAGAGCACCTCGCCCGCCCGCCACGGGCCCACCGTGACCGGGACGCCGTTCGCGGTGAAGGTGTGCAGCACGGGCACGATCGCCGGGTGCCGGACGTGCGCGTGCAGGTCGATCGCGCGGCGCAGGCTGAGCGCGGACGCGGGGTTGGGGCCGGTCTTGACGAACCAGTCCCCATCGGCACGCACACCGTAGGAGACCGCACCCGAGTCCTGGTCGCCGAACGTCGTGTGCACGGTTCCGATCGAGCGCAGGAAATCGCCGGGATCCTGTGCGGTGTCGATGGCGTCGAGCAATGGGTGCGGCACGGTGGGCCTTTCCTGGCGGGTGTTCCGGACCCGCCGCCCGGGGGTCGGCAGCGTGGACGGATCGAGCCGGTGGGCATCGGGTCCTGACCCCGACGGTAGCGCCCCGGACAACCCCGACGGGCCCTTTTCCTCGGAAGCTCCGCACCCGAGCGCCCGCCGATATCCCGGAACGCCCCAATTGTGCCGACCCGGCCGGCCCGCCGATCGTCAACCGGCGGGACCGGTGGCCACCGCCATCACCGTGCCGCGCGCGAGTACGAACACCTCCGGGCCACCGTCCCCACGCACCTCGGCGACCCTGCGGTGCAGCGACAGGCGCCGCACGACGTGTCCCTGGGGGTCGAGGTCGAGCAGCGTGCCGTTGCCGGTGACCACGGCGAATCCGGACGTGGTGGGGGCCACCCCGTGGGCGAGCGACTGCGCGATGTCCACGCGCCAACGGAGCGAGCCGTCGGCGGGATCGACGGCTCGGAAGGCGGTTCGGCCCTCCCGGACGAACAGCGTGCCGGCGGCGTACTCCGGCACTCCGAACGGCAGTTCGGCACCGCCCAGCGGCAACTCCGCCACCACGTCCGACCCTTCCCGAAGCACCGCCGCCGAATTCGCGCCGCGCCGCACGAGCAGCCGACCGGAGCCCATCGGTACGAACGCCGCGGTGTCGTGCATCTCGTCGAGCGCGTCCGGCAGCCGGATCCGCCGTACCTCGGCACCGGTCCGGGGCTCGAACACCGACACCCGCGAACTCCGCACCCGCGCCGACACGGCGTCCGCCCCCAACCGGGCGGCCGGCACGACGGCCCGGGGGTGCGGTGCGTGCCAGAGCGGTGCGCCGGTGCGCAGGTCGTACGCCCGCGTCGGGGTGCCGTCGCGCCACCCGCCGATCAGCACCACGTCCCCGATCACCGCGATGTGCCCGGTGCACGGCATGACGTCCACCTGCCAACGGATCGTCCCGGTGGCGACGTCGAGGCAGGTCAGCCGGTCCGGAGTCGGCGCGAGGACGAGATACGCGTCGTCCGCGCGCACGATGTCCCGAGGCCAGGCGCCGACGTGGGTGTCCCACAGCACCGAGCCGTCCCGGCGGTTCAGTCGCACGAGCCGGCTGCATCGTTCGAGGACCGTCACGTGGTCCGGGTCGAGGAACACCTTCGAGACGGCCCCGCGCTGGTGCAGCGGGCGTTCCCACAGCGGTGGTGTGATCATCGGGCCACCTCGGGAGCGGTGTCGGGGTGCCGGCAACGGGGTTGTCGGCGGGACGGGGGTACGGGCTATTCTCGATGTATGCAACACGTGGTGGGTTCGGGTTCGAGCTGGTGGCGCTCCGAGTAGGAGCGACCGCCGGTTTGTGCTTGCCCAGGGTCGTTCGGACGGACGGCCCTTTTTTCGTGCCCTGGATCGGGGTGGGTCGTCGGGACGGCGGCCCACCTATCGACCAGGAGAAAGATCGTGACCACTTCTTCGCTTCCGCCGGAGACGACTCCCGCACAGGCTCGAAGTGCGCTCCTCGAGGAGCGGATTCGGCAAGAGCCGGGGCGCTTTCGGGTGCTCACCGGGGATCGGCCGACCGGACGGCTGCATCTGGGGCATTACTTCGGCACCCTGCACAATCGGGTGCGGCTTCAGGACCTCGGCGTCGAGACGTTCGTCATCATCCCCGACTATCAGGTGCTGACCGATCGGGACGTGGCGGACCACCTGGTGGAGTACGTCGAGGGGTTGTTGCTCGACTACCTGGCCATCGGGATCGACCCGGCGCGCAGCACGATCTTCACGCACAGCGCGATCCCGGCACTCAACCAGCTGCTGCTGCCCTTCCTGAGCCTGGTCTCGGTCGCCGAACTCGGCCGCAACCCGACGGTCAAGGACGAGATCGCACACTCGCGGCAGGCCGCCGTCAGCGGGCTGATGCTCACCTACCCCGCCCACCAGGCGGCCGACATCCTGTCCTGCAAGGCCAACCTGGTCCCGGTCGGCCAGGACCAGTTGCCCCACCTCGAACTCACCCGGACCATCGCCCGCCGGTTCAACGACCGGTATCCGGGCGCCGACGGGCCGGTCTTCCCCGAACCCGACGCGCTGCTCTCGGCCGCGCCGCTGCTCCCGGGCACCGACGGCACCAAGATGAGCAAGAGCCGAGGCAACACGATCGCCCTCGCGGCGGACGCGGACGAGACGGCCCGGCTGATCCGCGGCGCCAAGACCGACGCCGACCGCCACATCGACTACGACCCGGTGAACCGGCCGGCGGTGGCCGGCCTGGTACTGCTCGCCGCGCTGTGTACGGGCGGCGATCCGCACGATGTCGCGGCGCAGATCGGTACGGGCGGCGCCGCCGCGCTCAAGCGCACGGTCACCGAGGCGGTCAACGAGTTCCTGGCCCCGATCCGGGCCCGCCGCGCCGAATACGCCCGCGACCTCCCCCAGGTCCGCCGAATCCTGCGCGAGGGCAACGCCCGAGTCGACGCCATCGCCGACGCGACACTGCGCGAGGTACGCACGGCGATGCGGGCCGATTATTGACCACTGGCCACTGATCGTCGGAGCGCGGAATGAGTCGATCGGGTCGTCATCGGGCGCGCTGGTCGATGAGCGCGGCCAAGCCGTCCAGGATGCGCTGTAGGCCGAACTCCCACGCGTGATCCTGCCCGTCGGATTGCACTGCCGAGGCGAAGGCCGAGGCGAGCGCGGGGAATTGTGCTCCGTGCTCCTGCATCAGGCCGCCGAGGATGGCGCCGAGTTGGGCCTCGGGATTGTCCCCGGAGCCGGCCGTACCGGCTTGTTGGGCGACGATGCCGCGTAGGTGACCGAGCAGCAGGACCGCCGTGTCCATCCGCTCGGCACCGGTCAGCCCCGTACCGTCCAATGCGGAGACGGCGCGCTCCAACCAGGACAACTCCCCGGGCCCCATGACCCGCGGCCCGACGGTGGCCTCCAACACCCAGGGGTGTTGGCGAAAGCCGACGAACAACCGGCGGGCCCAGTCCTCCAGTTGCTCCCGCCAATCACCACGCACCTGCTCCGCCGTCGGGTAGGGGCCGATCGCAGCGTCGATCATCAGCGCGATCAGCTCGGCCTTGCCCGGTACGTATCGATACAGCGCCATCTTGGTGACGCCGAGTCGCTCGGCGACCCGCCGCATCGAGAGTTCGGACAACCCGTCCCAGTCGGCGATCTGGACGCCGGCCCGCGCGATGCGGTCGAGGTCGAGGGTCGGCCTGGGGCCCCGCGCGGGCTTGGGCTGCGGCTCCCACAACAACCGCACCGTCTCGGCGTACTCGTCGCCCACGCGTCCCCTCGTGCCCTGCCTTGTCGTGACAACTCAATTGTGTCTACTGTACACAGTAATCATCAGTGTCCAGCGGACACAGTTTCTCGAAAGAGGGGCCCGTGAACAGGAACGTCCTCATCTCCGGCGCGAGCGTCGCCGGTCCGGCGCTGGCCTACTGGCTGGGTCGCCACGGCTTCACCCCCACCGTCGTCGAACTCGCCCCGGCCCTGCGCGAGGGTGGACAGGCCGTCGACTTTCGCGGCGAGACACACCTGACGGTGCTGGAACGTATGGGTCTGCTCCCCGAGTTGCGCCGCATCCGGACCGGCGGCAGCCCGATCCGCTTCGTCGACGAAGCCGGCCGCACGCAGCTGTACCTGCCCGCCGAGTTCGCCGGCGGCGAGTTGGAGGTCCGGCGCGGAGATCTGGCCCGGGTGCTGTACGAGCACAGCGCCCCCTGCGTCGAGTACATCTTCGGCGACTCGATCGTCAGCCTCGACGAGACCTCGTCCGGCGTGCGGGTCGAGTTCCGAAGCGGCGCCGCGCGCGACTTCGACCTGGTGATCGGGGCGGACGGTCTGCACTCCAACGTCCGCCGCCTCGCCTTCGGGCCGGAGGAGAACTACGTCAGCCACCTGGGCTACTACGCCGCCACCTGGCAGTTGCCCAACGACGACTACCCGGGTATCGACCAGGGCTCGGTCGGCCACAACGTGCCGGGACGGCTCGCCTCCATCGGCGTCGACCACCGGAACTCGGCGCGGGCAGGGGCATTCCTCGTCTTCGCCGCGTCCGAGTTGGCGTATGACCGGCATGACCTCGAACAGCAGAAGAAGGTGATCGCCGACGCCTTCTCCGGGGTGCGCTGGGAAGTGCCCCGCCTGCTCGCCTCCCTCGACCAGGCGTCAGACCTGTACTTCGATTCGATCAGCCGGGCGGACGTGGACACCTGGTCCATCGGGCGGGTGTGCCTCGTCGGCGACGCCGCCTGCGGGGCCACCATCGGCGGTATGGGTACGGGAACCGCGATGGTGGCCGCCTACGTACTGGCCGGCGAACTGGCGCGGGCTCGGGGCGAGTACCGGATGGCGTTCACCCGATACGAGAGCAGGCTGCGGAAGTACGCCCGCGGCTGCCAGGCAGGCGGTGACCGAACCGGGAAGTTCCTCGCCCCCGCCACCGCCAACGGCATCCGCCTCCGCAACACGCTGATGTCCCGCCCGCTGTTGCTGAACGCCATGCTCAGGATGGGCAAGAGGGTCACCAGCGTGGCGCTGCCCGACTATCCCGCCGACGCGGACGGCGCGGGCGGCGCCGGTTGCTGACCGTTACGGCGGTCCCCAACTCCGGCATGCCTCGCAACTCGCCTATCACGTAAGGCCGTTGGCGGACCGGCTCAGCCCGCGAGCTGCGCGGGTTCGGCGGACGTCGGGTTCGGCGTGGGTGTGGGCGTGGGCGTGGCCGTGGGGCGCGTTCGGATCAGATAGGCGACCAGGAGGGCGGAGACCAGTAGCAGGGCCGAGCCGGTCCACAGGGCCAGGTGTAGGCCGTCGAGGAAGGCGGTGGTGGCGGCATGGCGGACCGCCGGGGGTGCGGTGTCCAGGTGGCCGATGCCTCCGCCGCCGCCCGAGGTGCTCGCGTCGACCACCTTTCGGGCGTCGGCCGCGGGGATGTTCGCTTCGGCCAGAAGGTCGGTCAGGCGGGTGGACATGCGGGCGGTGAGGATCGCGCCGAGGGCGGCGATGCCGAACACGCCGCCGAGTTCGCGGGCGGTGTTGGAGACGGCCGAGGCCATGCCCGCGCGGGCCGGGTCGACCCGGGACATCACCGCGACCGAGATCGGGGTGAAGCACAGGCCCAGGCCGGCGCCGAGGAAGGGCAACACCCAGCACATTTCGAGGTAGGTCACGTCCCGTCCGTAGCAGGAGAGTCCGGCGAGCGCGATCGAGCACATGGTCAGGCCGCACGCGAGCGGTACGCGCGGGCCGATCCGGCCCGCGACCACACCGGACAGCGGCGCCGCGATCATCAGGCCGAGGGTGGACGGCAGCGAGGCGAAGCCGGCCTCGGTGGGGGTGTAGCCCAGTACGTCCTGGAGGTAGAGGCCGAGGAAGAACAACGCGCCGAACATCCCGAAACTGACCGCGAATCCGCCCCAGATCGCGGCGCCGATCACCCGGTCGCGCAGGAAGCCCACGTCCAACATCGGCTGGTCGACCCGCAGTTCGACGCAGACGAAGGCGATCAGCGCGAGCCCGGCCAGGGTCGCGGCGCCGAGTACCCGGATCGAGGTCCAACCCTGTGCCGGGCCCTCGATCAGCGCGAACACCAGTGCGCCGATGCCCACTACGCCCAGGACCAGGCCCGGCAGGTCGAACCGCCCGCGCCGCTCGGCGAATTCGGGTAGCACCAGGGCGCCGACCAGCACACCCACGACGCCCACCGGGACATTGATCCAAAACACGCTGGCCCAGCCGAACGTGTCCACGAGCGGCCCGCCGATCGCCGGGCCCAGGGCCAGTCCGGCGCCGGAGACCCCGGACCAGATGCCGATCGCCCGGGCCCGCTCGCGGTCGTCGGTGAACACGTGTCGGATGATCGACATGCTGCCGGGCAGGAGCAGCGCACCGCCCACGCCCTGTACCGCGCGAGCGCCGATCAGCGCCGGCAACGACCCGGCGAGCGCGCAGCCGACGGAGCCCGCGGTGAACACGGTCAGCCCGATCAGGAACACCCGGCGCCGGCCGTATCGGTCGCCCAGGGTGCCGCCGGTCAGCAGCAGCGCGGCGAAGACCAGGCTGTAGCCCTCCATCACCCATTGCAGGCCGCTGACCCCGGCGTCGAGGTCGCGGTCGATGCTCGGCAGCGCGTTGGACACCACGACGTTGTCGAGCATCGACATGAACAGCGCGACACACAGGGTGGCCAGGACCAGGCCCTTGCGCGGCTGGTCCCCCCTGAGCGGATGATCCCCCATGGCACCTCTCCCTAACAGTGTTAGTTGCTAACTAATGGTGTTAGGTTGCACTGCGGGAGGCCGCGATGCAAGAGGATTGGCCCAACCCGATCGACGCGGCCCGATCGACGCGGCCCGATCGACCCGGTCCGCTCGGCACACCACGATCGAGGCGACGGATCGACGACAGGAGTTCGCATGACGGGGAAGGCCCGGGCGCAGGCGGCCGGCGCGCGACGGCGGCCGGCGGTGACGCTGGACGCGTTGGTGCGCGCCGGGCTGGTGGTGTTGGAACGGGATGGGTTCGACGCGTTGTCGATGCGCTCGGTGGCCGCCGAACTCGACGTCCGGGCGCCGTCGCTGTACTGGCACGTGCGGGACAAGGACGAACTGCTCGATCTGCTCGCCGACGGCCTGCTCGGGCTCGGTGCCCGGCGGTTGCCGCCCGCGCGTGGTGACTGGCGCGTCGAGCTACGCGAGCTGGCCTGGGAATTCCGCCGCTTCCTGAACGAACACCGGGACGCGGTACGGGTGTTGTTGGGCCGCTTCCCGTCCGGTCCGGGAATGGCGAGTGTGATGGAGCATCAACTCGCCCTCCTCGACCGGGGCGGGTTCAGTCGACAGGACGCGGCGTACATCACCTACGGCCTGGGCCTGCTGGTGAACGGCTTCGTATACAGCGAGCAGCGACCGATCACGGCGGCGGTGGCCACCGGCGACGTCCACATCCGTGCGGCGGTGGCCGCGATCGGCGAGACGATCGCCGCCTACCCGGTGGACACCTATCCGCATCTGGTGGCCGCGGCACGGGAGTTGACCGAGCCGCACATCGACGAGCGCTTCGCCTTCGTCCTGGAACGGTTCCTGGACGGCCTGGCGGCCCTGCCCCGGAACGGACAGGGCGAGCCGAACGACTCGCCGAACGACTCGCCGAACGACTCGCGGAGCGACCGAAGCGACTGAAGCAACCGAAACGACTGAAGCGACCGAACGACGGCCCAAATCGGCCGCGTTGGCGCCGCCGGAGAAGCACTCCCGAACTGCGACTTCATCGCCCGCGCCCGGGGCGGGGCAGCCATGGCGGCAATATGGCGCCATAAATGGCTCACTATGGGGCCGTGTGTGTGCCAAGATAGAGCCACGGGGATGGAGCCGATCATCCGCCCGATTCGGCGAGTTCACCGTGCACCGACCCGCCCGGTGGCCGACCGGGCGATATTCGGTGGACGTTGGGCGCGTCCAC
This sequence comes from Embleya sp. AB8, assembly GCF_049739465.1. Classification (NCBI taxonomy): domain Bacteria; kingdom Bacillati; phylum Actinomycetota; class Actinomycetes; order Kitasatosporales; family Streptomycetaceae; genus Embleya; species Embleya sp. AB8. The sequence goes on along the minus strand of NZ_JBMHHY010000016.1, from coordinate 142,073 downwards.
TCGGGAGAATCCGCCGTCGGACCGCGGCCAGGCGACCTGCCCCACGGCGTCGCGCAGTCTGAACTCCCATATGAATCAAGACTTTTCCGGCAGCGCTCGATGGACTGCCGGTAGCGTTTTGTTGTTGATCGGTCGCTGCTCCGCTGCGGAGACAGCCCACCAGCTGGGGGATACATGAACCGGATCAAGGCGCTTGCGGCGTTGCCGTGCGGGCGTCGATCCAAATGGGTCGTACTGGCGCTGTGGTTAGTCCTGCTCGTGGCGGCGGCGCCGCTGGCGAGCAAGCTGACCGGGGCACAGAACAACGAGATCTCGTCGTGGCTGCCCGCCAAGGCCGAGTCCACCAAAGTGATCAACGAGCAGAAGGACTTCAGCCCGGACACCAAGGTGCCGGCCGTGGTCATCTACGAACGGGCCTCGGGCCTGACCGACGCCGACAAGAAGGCGATCGCCGACGAGCGGGTCAAGTTCGCCAGGGCCAAGGACGTGACCACGCAGATCGAGCCGACCAGGTTCGACCCCAACGGCAAAGCCGCACAGGTCGTGGTCCCGATCTCGATCAAGAACAGCCACTGGAACGATGTCACCGACGCGGTCGATCAGCTCAAGGACGATCTGAAGGACACCCCCGACGGCCTGAAGTCATACATCACCGGCCCCGCCGGGACCGGCTGGGACTCGGCCAACGCGTTCAAGGGCATCGACGGCACCCTGCTCTACGCCACCCTCGGCGTGGTCGTGTTGATCCTGCTGTTCACCTACCGCAGCCCGGTGTTGTGGCTGCTGCCGGTGATTTCGGCGGTGGCCGCGCTGTTCAGCGCGCAGGCCGTGGTCTACCTGTTCACCAAGGCGGGCCTGGTCGTCAACGCGCAAAGCGCGGCGATCCTGACCGTGTTGATCTTCGGTGCCGGTACCGACTACGCATTGCTCCTGATCGCGCGCTATCGCGAGGAGTTGCACCGCTACCAGGACCGGCACGAGGCGATGGCGGTGGCGCTGTACCGCGCCGGACCGGCGATCGTGGCCAGTGCCGCGACCGTCGGCGTGGGCATGTTGTGCCTGATGGCCGCCGAGATGCAGTCCTCCAAGGGCCTGGGCCCGGTCTGCGCGCTCGGTGTCCTGGTCGGCCTGGTCGCGATGACCACGCTGCTTCCCGCGTTGTTGGTGATCGTCGGCCGCTGGGTGTTCTGGCCGGTGCGCCCGGCGTACGAACCGAACGCGATCACCCACGACGAGCAGGGCCTGTGGGCCAGGATCGGCCGGCTCGTCGCGGGCCGCCCGCGGCTGGTGTGGGTGGTGACCGCGATCATCCTCGCGGCGATGACCTTCGGGCTGAGCAACCTCAACACCGACGGCATCGCCAACAAGGACTCGTTCACCAACAAGCCGCAGTCGGTCGTCGGCCAGGAGGTCGCCGAACGCTACTTCCCGGCGGGCGCCGGCGACCCGATCGTGGTGATCGGTCGGGAGTCGGCGGCGGGCAAGCTGCTGGAGACCATCCAGGCCACCGACGGGATCGCCCCGGGCGGGGTGAAGCAGACCGGCGCGGCGGCCGGCCGGGTGCAGTTCGAGGCGGTGATGAGCGCGTCCCCCGACTCGGCGGCGGCCAATTCCACCGTCGATCGGGTACGTACCGCGGTGCACGCGGTCCCGGGTGCGGACGCCAAGGTCGGCGGTGGCACCGCGACCCGGCAGGACGTGACCAAGGCGACCGAGCACGACGACAAGGTGATCATGCCGTTGATCCTGCTCGTGGTGATGATCGTGTTGGGCCTGCTGCTGCGGGCGGTGGTGGCGCCACTGGTGCTGATCGCCACCGTGGTGTTGTCCTTCGCGGCGGCGCTGGGGATCAGCGTGTTCACCTTCGAGCACCTGCTCGGGTTCAAGGGCACCGACGTGGGCTTCCCGCTGTTCGTGTTCGTGTTCCTGGTGGCGCTCGGCATCGACTACAACGTGTTCCTGATGAGCCGGGTGCACGAGGAGTCCAGGAAACACGGCACCCGGCGCGGCATGCTGATCGGGCTGTCCGCGACCGGCGGGGTGATCACCTCGGCCGGCCTGGTGCTGGCCGGTACCTTCGCCGTGCTCGGCACGCTCCCGGTCGTCGTGTTCGCCGAGATCGGCTTCACCGTCGCACTCGGCGTGCTCCTGGACACGTTCATCGTGCGCTCGATCCTGGTCACCGCCCTCGTCCTGGACATCGGCCGCAAGATCTGGTTGCCGAGCAAGCTGGCGCAACACCCGGACGAGGACGATCCGGAAGCCGGCGGGGACGGTAGGCGCAGGCGCGTCCTGGTGAGCTGATCGGTACCGGGCGAACGGGTGGTGGGCGGAGCGGGATTCGCCCACCACCCGCTCGTTTGTCCGCCCTCCGGATCAGTCGACCGGCACCAGCCCCGCCCGGTGCGCCAGGATCACCAGCTGCACCCGGTCGCGCGCGTCGAGCTTGGCCAGCAGATGGCCCACGTGTGCCTTCGCGGTGCCCGGACTGATGTGCAGGCGGCGGCCGATCTCGTGATTGGACAACCCCTCGCCGACCAGGACCAGCACCTCGCGCTCGCGTTCGGTGATCGGCGCGAGTACGGTCGCCGGCCGCGCGGGGGTCGGCGGCGGTGTGTCCCGGCGGGCGAACTCGGCGATCAGCCGGCGAGTGATCCCGGGCGCGAGCAGCGCGTCCCCGGCGGCGATCACCCGGATCGCGTCCAGGAGCTCGGCCGCCCGGCTGTCCTTGAGCAGGAATCCGGCGGCGCCCGCGCGCAGCGCCCCGTAGACGTATTCGTCGTGGTCGAACGTGGTCAGGATGAGCACCCGCACCCCGGCGGTGGCCGGCTCGCCGGTGATCAGCCGGGTCGCCTCGATCCCGTCCAGGCCCGGCATCCGGATGTCCATCAACACCACGTCCGGCCGCCGGCTCCGGGCCGCGGCCACGGCCGCCGTGCCGTTCTCCGCCTCGCCGACCACCACCAGATCCGGCGCGGACTCGATCAGGCCGCGAAAGCCGGCGCGGACCAGGTGCTGGTCGTCGACGACGAGCACCCGGATGCTCATCGGGCCACCGCGACCGGCGGCAACGGCAGCCCGGCGGCCACCCGGAAGCCCCGCCCCGGCAACGCCTCGGCGCTGAACCGGCCGTGGCACAGGCCGACCCGCTCGCGCATCCCGATGATCCCGTGCCCGCCGACCGGCGCCGGGCAGCCCCGCCCGGCGTCCACCACCTCGATCGCCAACTCGTCGTCGCCGTAGTCCAGCGTCACCCGGCACGACGAAGTCCCCGCGTGCTTGACCACGTTGGTCAGCGCCTCCTGCACGATCCGGTACGCGGACAGCTCCACCCCGGCGGGCAACACCCGTACCCGACCCAGCACTTGCGCATCGACCCGGACACCCGCCTTGGCCGTGCCGGCCACCAGCCGGCCCAATTCGGCCAGCCCCGGCGCCGGCGCCAGGGTGGCCGGCTCGGGATCCTCGCCCGCGCCGCGCAACACCCCGAGCAGTCGGCGCATCTCCACCAGCGAGTCGCGACACGTGGTCTCGATCGTCTCCAGCGCCGCGCGCGCCTCGACCGGCCGGGTCTCGATCACATGGTTCCCGAAGGTGGCCTGGACCGCGATCACACTCATCCCGTGTGCGACCACGTCGTGCAACTCCCGCGCGATCCGCAGCCGTTCCCCGGCCAACGAGCGCTCCACGAGGGCCTCGGCCTGACGCGCCTGGTACTCGCGCAGGCGCAGTGCGTACTCGCGGTGCTCGCCCACCGCGGCGCCGATCGTCCACGCGGTGATCAGGATCAGCCCCGGGATCACGAATTGACCCGTGGTCCGGCCCTGCCACAACAACCACCCGGTCCAGACCACGAGTTGGACCAGGGGCGCGGCCAGCGCCAGGATCGCGGTCCGCCGCGCATGGGTGGCCGCCGCCTGGTACAGCACCAGCGTCGTCGGCACGATCGCCAGGAATTCGATGAGGGAGGAGGCCGCGAAACACGAGGACACCGTCGACCAGGTCAACACCGCGCCGAGCGCGCCCAGGGTGAAGCGGCGGCGCAGCACGATCGACAGCGGCAGGACGACGACGGCGAGCGAGCCGCTCCAGACGATCGGCTGTTCGTCCGGCGCCGAGGTGAACAGCAGCATGGTCAGCAGCAGTGCGGCGTAGACCGCGGCACCGACGCGGTCGATCGCCACCCAGTGGCCGCGGCGAAACCGCTTGGTCAGCGGCGGGCGCGGTTCGGGATCCATACCGCGACCGTACGGCCCACGGCCCACGCGGCGCTTCGTACGAAAGGACTATGCCCGCAGGCGTACGTACACCCCTGCCGGGCGCCCGAGTTCACCTCGGGGTCATCCCGAGTGTGGCCGCCGGCGCAATGCCCGACCGGGTACGCGGCGGGCAACGTGGAGGTCGTCATCGGGCCGGCCGCGACCGAGCCCGCGCTCGTACCCACTTCATCCCCACTCCGGGAGCAACCTTGATCACCGCCAGAGAACTCACCAAACGTTACGGCTCCTCGACCGCCGTGGCCGGGCTGTCCTTCGAGGTGTTGCCCGGCCGGGTCACCGGCTTCCTCGGCCCCAACGGCGCGGGCAAGTCCACCACGATGCGGATGATCATGGGCCTGGACGCGCCGGACGCCGGCGAGGCGCTGATCGACGGCCTGCCCTACGCCGCGATGGACCAACCGCTGCGCCGGATCGGCGCGTTGCTCGACGCGGACGCGATCCACGGCGGGCGCAGCGCGTACGACCACCTGCTCGCGATCGCGCAGAGCAACGAGATCACGCGCGGTCGGGTCGCCGAGGTGCTCGCGCTCACCGGGTTGGCGAGCGTTGCCCGCAAGCGGGTCGGCGGCTTCTCGCTGGGCATGAAGCAACGCCTTGGCATCGCGGCGGCGCTGCTCGGCGATCCGGGCATCCTGATGTTCGACGAGCCGATCAACGGCCTCGACCCGGAGGGCGTGCACTGGATCCGCGGCCTGATGCAGGGCTTCGCCGCCGAGGGCCGCACGGTGTTCGTCTCCAGCCACCTGATGAGCGAAATGGCGGTCACCGCGGACCACTTGATCGTGGTCGGCAAGGGCCGACTGATCGCCGACGTGAGCATGCGGGACTTCGTCCGCAGCAGTACGCGCAGCGACGTGTTCGTCCGCACGCCGCAGGAGACCGAACTGGCCCGACTGTTGTCCGCCGCCGGCGCGGTGGTGGTGCCGGAGACCGAGGGCGGCCTGGCGATCACCGGCGCCACCCTCCACGAGATCGGCGACCTGATCGCCGAGCGGCACTTCACCGTGTACGAACTCACGCCCCGACACCCGTCGTTGGAGGAAGCGTTCATGGAACTTACGGAGGAAAGCGTCGAGTTCCGGGCGGATCCGGATGGACCGGTGGACCCTCCGGGCGGGCGCACCGCCACCGCCGCCCGGGCCGGCGCAAAGGTGGTCCGGTCATGACGCACGCCACCATGTCGCCGGCCCTGTCGCGCGCCGCCCTCGTCTCGGAGTGGACGAAGTTGCGCTCCCTGCGCTCGACCCACCTGAACGTATTGGGGGCGGTCCTGCTCAGCCTCGCCGTCTGCGCGATGGTCGCGAACAGCACCGTCACGCACTGGGACACCGCCTCGGCGGCGGCCAAGGCGACGTTCGACCCGGTCGGCGAGAGCTTCAACGGGATGAACTACGCGTGGCTGATCTTCGGTTCGCTCGGCGTGCTGGCAATGAGCTCGGAACACACCACGGGGATGATCCGCACCACGTTCGCCGCCGTGCCGCGCCGCCGTACGGTGCTCAACGCCAAGATCGTGGTCGTCGGCGGGGTGACCCTGGTCGTCGGGATGTCGTGCGCGTTCGCGTCGTACTTCCTCGGCCAGGCGGTGTTCGCCCGGAAACATCTGGATGTGGGGCTCGGTGACCACAATGTGCTGCGGGCGGTGACCGGCGCGGGGTTCTCGCTGGTCTGCGTCACCCTGTTCGGCCTGGGTCTGGGGGCGATCATCCGGCACACCGCGGGGGCGATCGCCGTGCTGTTCGGCCTCGCGTACCTGCTTCCGGGGATCACCCACGGGCTGATCCGATGGAGCTACACGCCGTCGAAGTGGACGTTGTCCCGGGCCGGCGAGTCATTGAGCACCACCCTCCCGCAGGGCGCGGAGAATCCCTCGCCGGGCATGGGGGTGGTGGTCCAACTCACCTATGTCGTGGTCACGTTGGCCATCGCGAGCTTCCTGATCACCCGCCGCGACGCGTGACGTGGACCCGGCCTGCCCCCGTTGTCACTCCGGGGCCGGGGCCGGGGCCGGGGCCGGGGCGGGGGCGGGAGTGACAACCGGGGCCGGAGCTGGGGCCGGGGCCGACCGCCACTGTTCGGCGAGCAGCCCATAGAGCAGATCGTCCGTCCACTCGCCCTTGAGCCAGGTGAACGCCGGCCGCAGGCCCTCGCGGCGGAAGCCCACCCGCTCCAGCACGGCGGCGGAGGCCAGGTTGCGGGCGTCGCAGTCCGCCGACACGCGGCGCAGCCCACGATCGAACAGGTCGGCCACGACCGCCCGGGCGGCCTCGGTGGCGTAGCCGTGTCCCTGGTGCTCGGCGGCGATGGTGTAGCCGATCTCGGCCTGCCTCAGGTTCTCGTGCAGGTTGGCCCCGATGTCGCCGATCAGGCGGTGCTCGGCGGTCAGTTCGATCGCGTACTGGAACCAGCCCGGCCGGTCCGGATCGCCGGCCGCGAACCGCTCGATCCGGGCCGCGGCCTCCGCCACCGAGAACGGCGTGGACCAGCTCTGATAGCGGGCCACCGCCGGATCCGAGCGGTACGCGGCCAGCGCCGGTGCGTCGTCGGCGCGAAAGCGGCGCAGCGTGAGTCGGGGCGTCTCGAGGAGATCGGGCACGCCCCGACCCTCTCACGACCGGGCCGGGTCGGGCCCACTCATTGGATCGGCCCATTGCCAGTGCGCCCACACCGTACCGTTGCAGGTGTCGTACTGCTCGCTTCGTACTCGTGCTTCGCACTCCCGTACTCCTTCGTTTGACCGGTTCATGACCCGTCGGCCGAGCCGGACCGGATCCGGTCGGCGCGTTCCGCCCTCGGCGACGTCGAACGTCGGCGCGACCCGGAGGCAGGGTGGGGACCTGATCCTGGCCGACCGGGGCCAGGATCGACAGGCCGGTCCGGCGGGCCGGTTCGCCGATCGAATACAGCGTGGTCGTGGCGGCCATGTCCCCTGCCGTGTCGTCTCCACCGGGTGGAGATTCAAGCCCCACCCGGTGAAGTCGGCCGACGTCAGCTCTTGAGGCCGATCCGGTCCATCAGCACCATGCCGTCGTTGGTCAACACCATGCCCACCACGGTGGACCGGTGGAACGCGGTGACCACGGAGGACTGGTACGTCCACAGCGGCGCGTCCTGCTTGAGCTGCGCGGCCACCGCCGTGTACGCGGCCTTGCGTTGGGCCGGGTCGTTGGTGGTCCGTGCCCTGTCGAGGTTTTGGTCCACGGTGGGGTTGGCGTAGCGGAGGTAGTTGTTGGGGCTGGTGCTGTAGAGGTTCACGTACAGGCCGGGTTCGGCGTCCGAGAGGTAGTAGGAGAACATCGCGGCCTGGTAGTTCTTGTTGATCACGATGTCGGTCTGGAACGCGGCGATCGGCATCGGGGCGATCTTGACGCCGATGTTCTTCAGCCCCTGCAGCGAGGTCATGAGGTATTCGGCGGTCCGCTGCGCGTTGGCGTTCTGCGGGATCGAGTAGGTGAAGTCGACCGGCTTGCCCTCCGCCGCCAGCTCGTTCAGCAGCCGCTGCGCCTCCGCGCGGTCGGTGCGCTGCACGGTCTCGGTGCCCGGCTCCACGAGCGGGCTGTCCGGCGGGAAGATGCTGTGGGTTGGGGTGCCGTTGCCGCTGAACGCGATCTTGTCGACCTCGTCGGCGTCGAGGGCGAGTTGCACCGCGCGGCGGGCCCGGACGTCGTCGAACGGCGCGCGCTTGTTGTTGAAGTAGAGCGATTCGCCGCCGATGATCGTGACCAGTTTGGTCTCCAGGCCCTTCTGCTTGGCCTTGACCGGATCTTCGGCGTTGACCGAGACCTTCAGGTCCGCTCCGCCGGAGTAAACCGTCTCCAAGCCCTGGGTGCTGTCCTGGATGATCTTGAACACCACGGTGTCCGCGTAGGGTTTGGCCGCGCCCTGCCAGTAGCCCCGGTTCTTGACGAAGGTCATGTGGTCCCCGGTGGCCCACTCCTTGAACGTATACGGGCCGGCGCCGACCGGGTTGCGGGCGAATCCGGCCGGGTCCTTCCGGTACGCGGTCGGCGAGACGATGAAGGACAGGTTGGAGGCCACGATGTGGTCGAAGTTGGCGTTCGGCCCGGTGAGGGTGATCTTGAGGGTGGTCGGGTCGACCACCTCGGTGCTCTTGACCGCCGCGATCGTGCCCGCCTGGTACGACTTGCGGGCCGGCGCGGCGTGTTCGTCCCAGGTGAACTTGACCGCCGCCGCGTCGTAGGGGGTGCCGTCGGAGAAGGTGACGTTCGGCTTGAGCTTGAGCGTCCAGGACGCGTTGCCAGGGTCCGCGGTCAGGCTCTCGCCGATCTGCGGCATCACCTTGCCGGTCTTGGCCTCGTGCCAGAACAGCGAGTCGTAGACCGCGTTGAGCCGGGTGTTGTCGGTGTAGGAGTTGCCGAGCGCGCCGAACGGGTCCATCGAGCGCATGTCGCTCGCCATCGCGACGGTCAGCGTGCCGCCGCCCTTGGGTACGACGGTGGAGGTGTCGCGGTCCTTGGCTGCCTTGTCGTCGCCTCCGCCGCAGGCGCCGAGCACCAGGCAGGCGGTGACGGCGGGGACCACGGTACGCAGGACGCGGCCGGCGCCGGCGGTGGCTTCGGGGGTGGTGGGAATCGGTATCTCGCGTGCCGAATGCATGCCTGTACCTCGCCTCGTTCAGTGGGCCGACCCCCCAGGGGCAGCGGAGGCGGAGCTTAACCGAAGCGGGTGATGATCTTTGTCGCGGTTTTTCGGGTACTGATGGATGTTTTCGCCCGGTGTCGCACTCGGGTCGCTGCCCGGGCCGGCCCGCGGCCCGGCCGGAAGCCCCCGTCGGTGGGGCGACGAGGACTTCCGGGTCGGTGGGCGCGCCGCGGGGTCAGCGGACCGGGCGCAGTGTCTTGCTCCACAGCACGGTGGACGCGGCGTCGCGCAGGTTGACCGTCAGCTCGCCGGAGGCGCCCTCGACGGCGACCTCGCCGAAGTGTTGGAAGCCCTCCAGCGGCGAGTAGTTCGCGCGCGGCGGGGCGTGCACGTACTCCGCCTTCGGGCCGAACGTGCCGTCCAGCGCATTGGGGCCGAACGCGCCCGCGTTCAGCGGGCCCGAGACGAACTCCCAGAACGGGTCGAAGTCCTTGAACGCGGCGCGGGCCGGGTCGTAGTGGTGCGCCGCGGTGTAGTGCACGTCGGCGGTCAGGAACACCAGGTTGCGCACCCCGCGCCGCTGCGCGGTGCGCAGCACGGTGGCGAACTCCATTTCCCGGCCCAGCGGTTGGCCCGGGTCGCCCTGCGCGACACCCTCCTGCGCGGTGGGACCGTCCGGGACGACCAGGCCGAGCGGCAGGTCGTTGGCGATCACCTTCCAGGTGGCCCGGCTGTGCGACAGGCCCTCGATCAGCCACTGTCGTTGCCGGTCGCCGAGCATGCCGCGCTTGGGGTCGGCGTAGCGGTTGTCGTCGTTGGGGTCCTTGTAGGTGCGCATGTCCAGGACGAACACGTCCAGGTGACGACCGTAGGAGAGTTTGCGGTAGACCCGGTCGTCGCCGATCGGCACCCACTCGCGGAACGCCTGCTTGGCGCGCGCGGCGAGCACGTCGATGCGCTTCTCGGTGTAGCGCGCGTCGTCGAGGATCTGGCCCGGATACCAGTTGTTGTGCACCTCGTGGTCGTCCCACTGGTTGATCTGCGCGATCTCGGCGGCGAACGCGCGGTAGTTGTGGTCGAGCAGGTTGTAGGCGAACTGGCCCCGGTATTCGGTCAGCGACTCGGCGACCTTGGACTTCTCCGGGGTGACCACGTTGCGCCAGATCCGGCCGTCGGGCAGCGTGACGCTGGGCAGCAGCGGGCCGTCGGAGTAGACGGTGTCGCCGCTGTGCAGGAAGAAGTCCGGGCGCAGTCGGCGCATCTGCTCGAAGATCGTCATGCCGCCGAGGTCGGGGTTGCTGCCCCAGCCCTGGCCGACACAGTCGCCGGACCACAGGAACCGTACGTCGGCGCGGCTGTGTTCGCTCGGCGCGGTGAGCAGCGAGCCGGTCACCGGCTCGCCCGCCGCGCCGCGTTCGCCCTCGACCCGGACCCGGTAGTGGATCCGCCGCCCGGCCGGCAGGTCGCGCAGCCGGACCCGGCCGGTCAGGTCGCCGTCGGGGGTCAGCCACGGGCCGCGGATCCGGTGGGCGTCGCGCAGGTCGGGCCGGGTGCCGTAGTCCACGATCAGCCGGCCCGGCCGGTCGGCCCGGCCCCACACGATCGCCGAGCACGACGTGGCGTCGCCGCTCTGCACGCCGTGGCTCAGGCTCGGCCGGCCGGAGGCCACGAAGGCGGGCGCGGTCGACGCCGGGTCCGCGCTCGCGGCGGCCGAGGCGGTGCCCACGACGGGCGCGATCGCCAGGCCGGCACCGAGCACGGAACCGGTGCGCAGGAGGGTCCTTCTGTCCACTGAGGTCATGGACACGTGTGTAGTGGCGCGATGCGACGTATCGGCGAACACGGCCTTGCCGGCTCGTGAGGTCTGGTCGGCGGGGAAAAGGCGGCGGGCGGGCCGAGCGCCTGCCCGGCCCGTCGGGCCGCCCGCCTCACGCCGCCACGGTGAGCACGATCTTGCCCGACGTGCGTCCGCTCTCGCCGAGCTCGTGCGCCCGCCCCGCCTGGGCCAACGGCAACACCGCGTCGACGATCGGCCGCAACCGGCCCGCCTCGACCAGCGCCGCCAGTTCCTTCAGCCCGCCCTGATCGGGCTCCACGATGGTGAACCCGGCCCGCCGCCCCGACCGCTCGGCCTGCGCCGCGAGCGCGGTCTCCGCCGGTGAGGCCAGCGACACCACCAGGCCGCCGGGGCGCAGCGTACGCAGCGAGCGCGGTCCGTACTCGCCGCCGATCGTGTCCAGCACGATGTCCACGTCGCGCACCACCTCGGCGAAGTCGACGACGGTGTAGTCGATCACCTCGTCCGCGCCCAGTCCGCGCACCAGTTCGTGCTTGGCGGCCCGGGCGGTGCCGAGCACATACGCGCCGCGGGCCTTGGCGATCTGTACCGCGAGGTGACCCACGCCGCCGGCCGCCGCGTGGATCAGTACGCGCTGCCCCGGCCGTACGTCGGCCGCGTCCACCAGGGACTGCCACGCGGTGAGCCCGGCCACCGGGAGTGCGGCGGCGTCCACGTGCGACAGCGTGGCCGGCTTGCGGGCCAGGTGGCGGGCCGGCGAGGTGACGAACTCGGCGTAGGTACCGGCCGGTTGCGGCAGCCGCGGCATCCCGAAGACCTCGTCGCCGGGCCGGAATACGCTGACCCCCAGGCCGACCGACTCGACCACGCCGGACACGTCCCAGCCCAGCGGCACCGGCCCGTTGGCGAGCAGGCCGCCGGAGGCGCGGTGCCAGTAGTCGGTCGGGTTCACCCCGGCCGCGTGCACCCGGACCAACACCTCGGACACGCCCGGCTCGGGCCGGTCCAGCTCGACCACCTTCAGCACCTCGGGCCCACCCAGCGTGTCCTGACCGATGGCGCGCATCGTCCTCACCGTTCCCTTGCCGTGTTCCTGCGGTATCCCCGCGCGTCGCGTCGTGCGGCGTGTGATCAACTCTGCCGCCGCCCGCACCCCCCATCGAGTGGCCGAGTGGCCAACATGTGCAAGGATCCGGCCATGCATCGAGTCGTCGTCCTCGCGATGGAAAACGTCTATCCGTTCGAGCTGGGCATCCCGGTCCGGATCTTCGGCACCGCGACCGGCGCCGACGAGCAGCCGCTGTACGAGGTGATCACGTGCAGTCTGGCCGGCCGCCCGGTCCGCACCAGCGCCGACTACTCGATCGCGGTGGAACACGGCGTCGAGGCACTGGCCGACGCCGACACGCTGGTGATCCCGCCGTTCACCTGCGGTGTGGACGAGCACAACGAGCCGGACTGGCTCCCCGAACCGCTCGCCCGCGCGCTGGCCGGCCTGCGACCGGGCACCCGGATCGTGACCTTCTGCACGGCGTCCTACGTACTGGCCACCGCCGGCCTGCTCACCGGGCGCCCGGCGACCACACATTGGAACGAGGCCGAGCACTTCCGCAGGCGTTTCCCCGAGATCGACCTGGACCCGGACGTGCTCTTCGTCGACGACGGCGACATTCTCACCGCGGCGGGCGTCGTCGCCGGGATCGACCTGTGCATGCACCTGCTGCGCCGGGACCACGGCAGCGAGGTGGCCAATCGGGTCGCCCGGCGCTGCGTGGTGCCGCCGTGGCGCGAGGGCGGCCAGGCGCAGTTCATCGAACGCCCGGTACCGGCGCCGTCCTCGGCCACCACGTCGGCGACCCGGGTCTGGGCGCTCGAACACCTGCACCGGCCGCTGTCGTTGGCCGAGTTGGCCGAGCACGCGCGGATGAGCGTACGCACCTTCACCCGGCGCTTTCGGGACGAGGTGGGGATGACCCCGGGGCAGTGGTTGACCCGACAGCGGGTGGAGCACGCGCGCCGGTTGCTGGAGACCACCGACCTGAGCGTGGACCGGATCGCCGACCGGGCCGGGTTCGGCACGGGCGCCTCGCTGCGGCAACATCTCGTGGCCACGATCGGGGTGCCGCCGATGACCTACCGTCAGACGTTTCGCCCGCACGAACCCTCGGTGGGGTGATGCGGGTCAAGTCGGCGGCCGGGACGGCCGATACCTCCGAACAACGTGCCCACGTTCCGGAGGGATCAGCATGCCGTCACTCGTTCGTGCCGCGTCGATCGTGGCCGGCGCGGCCCTGCTCCTGCTCGCCCCGGTCGCGCGCGCGGCGCCGGCGGCGGGTGGTTACGCGGCACTGGGCGATTCGTACAGCTCGGGTGTGGGTGCGGGGGGCTACCTGGCGGACAGCGGCGACTGCAAGCGCAGTGCGAACGCCTACCCGTCGCTATGGCACCTGGCGCACGCGGCCACCGAGTTCGCCTTCGCGGCCTGTTCGGGCGCCACCACGGCGCAGGTGCGGGACCGGCAGTTGTCCGTACTGAACGCCGGCACGACCCTGGTCACGATCAGCGTGGGCGGCAACGACATCGGCTTCTCCGACGCGATCGAGACATGTGTGCTGGGCACGGACGAGGACTGTACGGATGCGGTGGCCAAGGCCACGACGTACACCCGCGACCGGTTGCCGGCCGATCTGGACGCCACCTACGCGCAGATCCACCACCGGGCCCCGAACGCCCGCCTGGTGGTGCTGGGTTACCCGCGCCTGTTCGAACTCGGCGGCTGCTTCCCGGGCCTGAGCGAGGCCAAGCGCCGGGTGCTCGACCGGGCGGCCGACTTCCTGGCCGATACGACGGCCGGGCGGGCGGGTGCGAACCGGGCCGAATTCGCGGACGTACGGGGCCACTTCGCGGGCCACGGAGTGTGCGCGTCGGACGAGTGGATCCACGGCGTGACCCTGCCCCTGGACGAGTCGTACCACCCGACGCGCACGGGACACGCGAAGGGCTACCTGCCGGCGTTGACCGGGGTCGCGCCGTGAGCGGGTGGACGGGGCCGGGCCGCAGCCGGGCGTCCGCCCCGGCCGCCGGCCGGCTCAGTCGTGGGGATGTGGTGCGTCGAGATGTGGTGCGTCGAGATGCTCCGCGAGGAAGCCGAATGCCGGATTCCACCGGGTGATCCGGACCCGGCCGAGTACGTCCGCCGCGCGGTATGGGTCCTGCTCGACGATCTCCCGCACCTCGGCTTCGCCGTCGACCCGGAAGACGAGCAGCCCGCCGGTGTCGTCGGCCCACGGCCCGGACAGGGCGAGCCTGCCCTCCTTCCCGAGCCGCGCCAGATACTCGCGGTGCGTGGCTCGCACATCCAGATGGCGGTTGTCGGGGGTGAAGACGTACTCGACGGCGTAGTAGGCCATGACGTCCTTCGCGCGCTTGCTCGGCCTGGCCCGGGCGGCCGGTGGCACCGATCGGTTCGGTGACCGGGGCACGGTATCGCGACGCCTCGCCGGCGGGGAATACTCCGATCACCCGACCCGCCCCGCCGCCAACACGCCGCCGAGCGCGGTGCGCTGGTAGCGGACCGAGCGGCCCACGCGTAGGCCGGTGACCAATCCGGCGCGGCGCAGCACGGCCAGGTGGTCGCCCACCGTGCCCAGGCTCAGGTTGAGGCGGGCGGCCAGTTGGGTGGTGGTGGACTGCACGCTCAGGGCACGCAGGATGCTCGCCCTCGTGGTGCCGAGCAGGTCGGCCAACGCCTCGTCGTCGGATCGGGCCGGGGCGCCCAGCAGTTCGGCGATGCCGCGGGCCGGATAGACGATGGCGTACGGCCACGGGGGCTCGACATACACGATCAGCGAGCCGAAGGCCGAGGGGACCAGGAGCAATCCCGCGCCGTCGAGGGCGACCCGGGTGCCGAATTGGCGGGTCACCTCGATCACCCCCTCGTCGCGCCAGCGCAGGCGGGGGGAGAGATCGCTCAGTGCCGAGCCCCAGCCGTAGGCCATCAATCGGCCGGCGGTGCGCACCAGATCGTGTTGCAGCACCGCGCGCAGGGCCGGCCACTCCGGTTCGAGCAGCGTGCTCCAGGCGGCTTCGAGGGCGTCCGCGCAGCGCGGTACCAGGTCGGGGGAGTCGAGCAGGTCACGCAGCGCTGCCGAGGGGTTGCGCAGGCCGGCCATGTTGCGGGCCATTTCGCGGTACGCCTGCTCCCGCGACGTGGCCCGCAGCGCGGCGAGTTCGTCCTCGATGGTGACCTGCGATCCGGCCGGCGGTGGGTGCAGGAAGTCGGCGTTGTAGCCGCCGCGCCAGTAGAGCGAGGTCAGCGCGGGCAGGGTCCGCTGATTCCGGCGCAGGTGTTCGTAGGTCGGCCGAATCCGCTCGATCCACGGTCGCAGCGGCCCCGCGTCGTGGCTGCCGGACAACGTCCGGAGCAGGCAGACCGTCTCGCCCAGCGGCGAGATGCCGAACCTGCTGCGCGCCACGTCGGCCGGGCCGACCTCGATCCTGAGCGTCCTGCGCTGCACCCGTCCGAGTCTGCCAGGTTTCGGTTGTGGCCGAAAGGTTGGCGGGGTCGGCGGGCGGCCCGGCACGCTCACCGCATGATTGGCGATGACGTCAAACCGGCCACCTACCGTGAAGTGTTCGCGGTCAGCGCCTTCCGCGTGTTGTTCGGTTCCTATGTGCTGTTGTTGATCGGCGACACCGTGCGGATGCTCGCGCTCGCGGTGCTGGTGTACGAGCGGACCGGGTCGCCGGCGCTGTCCGCGCTCGCCTTCGTCGCCGGGTTCGTGCCGCAGGCGTTCGGCGGCGCGCTGTTGCTCTCGCTCACCGACCGGCTGCCGGTCCGGACCGCGATGGCCGGCTACGACCTGATCCGCTGTGCGCTCGCGCTGGTGTTGGCCGTCGACGTGCTGCCCGTGTGGGCGGTGCTGGTGCTGCTCGCGAGCGTGGGCCTGGTCAGCCCGGTGGCGGGCGCCGCACGGCAGCGCACGTTGCCCGAACTGCTGCACGGCGACGCCTACGTGCTGGGCCGTTCGGTGTTCGGGGTGACCGCCGGTGCGATGCAGGTGCTCGGCTACGCGGTCGGCGGGCTGTTGCTCGCGCTGGTCGGCGCCAGTGGTGCGCTGCTGTTCGCCGCCGGGACCGCGCTGGCGTCGGCCGTGCTCGTGCGGGTGGGTCTGGCGCCCGGATCGCGGCCGGCGGCGAATCCGGCCGAGGGCGCGGTACGGGCGACCTGGCGGGTCAATCGTGAGCTGCTGGGCGATCCCGTGGTGCGTGGGCTGCTGCTGGCCCAGTGGATACCGGCGAACCTGGCCGTGGCCGCCGAGGGCGTGATCGTGCCGTACGCGCCCGACCACGCGGGCGTGTTGTACGGGTCGGGCGCGGCCGGGATGTTGCTCGGCAATCTGCTGGTCGGCCGCTTCGTCCGGCCGGCGTGGCGCGAACGGCTGGTGCCGTGGTTGGCGCTGCAACTCGGCGCGCCGCTGGTGTTCTTCGCTCTCGGTCCACCCCTGTGGGTGACCGCCGCGCTGTTCGTCCTGTCCGCCGCGGGTCTGGGCTACCAACTCGGCCTGCAACGCCGCTTCCTGGCGGCCGTCCCGGCGGCGACCACCGGCCAGGCGATGGGCCTGGTGAACACCGGCACGATGACCCTCCAGGGCGTGAGCATGGCCGGCGCCGGCGCGCTGGCCGGCCTGCTCGACCCGGGCCAGGTGATCACCCTGATCGGTGTCGTCACGCTCGCCGGCACGCTGGCCGTCCTCGGCGTCCTGCGCGATTCCGCGCGCCGGGATGTCGAGCAGCGCCGATCGGCTCCGACCCCGCGCCGAGCGATCGCACCGGATCGGCTCGAACCGGAGCACAATGGACCGGCCCGAACCGGAGCGGGATCCGCCGATCAAGCCCGGACCGACCCCGGAGTCACGTCGTGAGGTGCATGCTGCCGATCCACAACCGCCCCGGATTCGTCGAGGAACTCTCCGAGACCGAGCACACCGAGCTGTTCGGCGAGGTGGACGCCCTGATCGCGGAGCCGACCGGGTCCGGCGAACTGCTCGGCGGCGAGGCGCTCGCCGATCCGGCACAGACCCGGACGGTCCGAGGCCACCTCCTCGAACCGGCCGGGGACCGGGACGCGGCCCGGGAGGCGTATCGCGCGGCGGCGCGCCGGACCACCGGTACGCCGGAGCGGCGTTACCTGGAGATACGCGCGGCGCGGGTGGCGGGCGGAGCTCCGGGTCGCGGCGAGGCCTGATCGGGCGCGGGCAGGGGCGTCGGCGGGGCCGTCGCGGCCGGGCCCGACCGCCCGGACCCGCCGCGAAGAATTCTTTTCGAGAAATATCCCCGCCGATGTCGAGAACCGGCCGGCGGCTCCGACCTCCCCGCGAAAAGGCGAACACGCCGACCCACTCACACCCAACCCACACCGACGGCAACACCCACACCCAACCCACGCCCAACCCACACCCACACCGATATGGAGCCCACCATGCGCAAGATCCTCTACCTGGTCCACCAGTCGCTCGACGGCTACATCCAGGGCCCGAACGGCGAGTTCGACTGGGCGGAGATGGGCCCGGAGTCGTCCGACTTCGGGCAGACCCTGAACGACGAGGCCGACACGTTCCTGTACGGCCGCGTCGTGTGGGAGATGATGTCCGGCTACTGGCCGATCGTCGAGAGCATCTCCACCGATCCGCACGACCTGCGCTTCGCGCCGATCTGGCGGGCGACCCGCAAGGTGGTCGTGTCCTCGGCCCTGGACCGGGCCGAGCACGGCGCCGAGGTGATCGGGCGGCGCAACCTCGCCGAGGAGATCGCCGCGCTCAAGGCCGAGCCCGGCAAGAACATCCTGCTCACCGGCGGCGCGGGGCTCGCCAACACGCTCACCGGGCTCGGGCTGATCGACGAATACCTGATCTTTGTACACCCGGTGATCCTCGGCGGCGGCAAGCCGGTCTTCCGGGCCGACGACATCCGCCACACCCTCCGGCTCACCGACTCGCGGACCTTGGACGCGCGCACCGTGCTGCTGCGCTACGAGCGGGCCGCCGGCGAGTAGCCCCGCCGCGAAAACGGTCAGCCCGGCAGTCGCCCGGCGGCGCGATCGGCGAGCCAGTCGTCGAACGCCGATCGCGCCTCGTCCGCGTCCTGCTTGGTCAACGGGCGGGACTGGTGGGTGATTTCCACGTGCACCCCGTTGGGGTCGAAGCAGTACACCGAGTACCAGACGCCGTCGTGGTCGATCGGACCCCGGACCTCGACCCCGTGTCGGCGGATCTGCTCGGCCATCGCGTCGACCTCGGCGATCGAGTCCACGCCGAGCGCGACATGCCGGGTCCACGACTCCAGGCCGTCGGGCACGGGGGCGTACTCCTTGGCCACGTCGAAGAACGCGATGCACTCGCCGCCCGCGAGCGCATAGAACACGTGCAGGAAGGGCGCCGTGACGTCGCCGCTGCTCGTGGTCATCGACTCCTGCCGGACCGCGCCCGCGAGTTCGGCCCCGACCGCCTCGGTCCAGAACCGATGCGTCGCGGCCAGGTCCCGGGTCTGGTAGGCGAGGTGGTTCATTGCCACCGGTACGGCCATGGTGTGCTCCTGCCACTCGACGAGACGATGGGCAACTTCGGTGCCCTGTACACGATATCGACGTCGTCGTTGCCGCGACACCGCCGGCTCAGCCCGAACGCAGGCCCAATCCGTAGAACTCGACGTCGAAGGCACCCACCCGCTCGCCCTCCTCGCCGAGGATCAGCCCCTCGGGACCGGCCAGGCCCGCCGCACGGGCGGTGGCGACCAGGAGTTCGGCGATCGTGCGCCCGTCCACCTCGCCCGCACCGCCGGCGTCGAGGCGGGCCCGCGGGTCGGCGTCCGAGCCCCACCAGGCCCGAGTGCCGGGGTACTCCTCGGCGGTGCCCCAACCGAGCGCGCGGACATCCGCACCGGCGGGCGGGAAGCAGCCGATCAACAGCCGGTTGCCGCAGACCAGGTCGAACAGGATCGGCGCGCCACCGTGCGGCGTCCGCCCGAAGACGGGAAGCGCGAGTCGCACCCCGAGCGCGGTCGTCTCGGCGGGCAGCGAGCCGAGGAAGTCGGCCAGCGCATGGGTCAGTTGCGACCAGTCCCGGGCGAACCAGCGGCCCGGCAGCTCGAGTCCGCCGTTGGCGGGCACCCGCGCGCGGCCGAAGAAGCCGGTGATCGCGCCCGGTTCGCCGTGGCCCTGCTGCCGGAACCAGTTCTCCACGGGCGCGGTGGGTTGCAGTACCAACTCCGGCCCCGCCTCGCCCGCCCGCAACTCCAGGGTGTCCGGCTCGCCGCGCCAGCGCAGAAACGGCGTGCCCCAGCGCGCACCACCGTCGTAGAAGGGACCGAGCCCCCGTACACCCCCATGATCGACGCGTCGCCGAGCGTTGCCGCCAGCTCCTCGGCCGCCCGTCGGAACGCCGCCGCCCGGGCGGCCGGTTCCGGCGCGGTGGGCCCCAGCGGCACGGCCAACTCGACATAGGCCTCACCCGAGACGTACTGCTCCTCGAACCGCCCGGCCACCCGCAATCGTGCCCGCCCGCCCGGTAACCCGGTGCCGACGAGGGCCCGATCCGGCGCCCCGTCCCAGTCCCACCCCAGCATCTCGACCAGCCCCCGCACCCCCTCCAAGGACCACCCACCGGTGGTCACCCCACCCAACCGCCGAGCCAACCGACCCACGTCCCCCGACCGCCACCCCTGCACGTGTCCCGTCATACCCCGATGCTTCCCCACTCGACCGACATCGGCCCCGGCGGGACGACAGCCGATCCCGACGAACCGGCCGGCCTGGGCAACTCGCCTGCCCGGCGGCGAACCACCTCGGCTCGGCCGCCGTTGCCGCGAGCGTGGCGCCCTATCCGGCGCCCGTCCGGAACTGATCCCGGGCTCGCTGCGGGCCGGCCGCCGCTCAGCCGGTTCGGGCCGGTCGCCACATCGTGGTCACCACGTGTCCGGTGTCCAGGGTGATGTCGTCGAGCGGGGTGAAGCCGGCCCTGGCGTAGCGCGCGTGGTTGGCCGGATTGCACGACTCGAGGTAGGCGGGCATGCCGAGGGCGTCGATCCGGGCCAGGTTCTCGGTCAGCAGACCCATGCCCAGTCCCCGGCCGCGGTGCTCGTCGTGGGTGGCGAGCAGGCTCAGGTAGAAGTGCGGTTCGCTCGGCTGCGCGTCCCCGAGCAGCTCGAAGATCCGCAGGATCCCGTCGGCGGTCGCCCGGTCGGTGATCTCGACCAGGAAGTCCGCCAGACCCGCCTCGGCCTCCGGCGCCAGTTCGGTCCCGCCCGGCGGCACCCACAGCGCCGCGGCCTCGACGTGTTCGGTCACCAGCGCCCACGGGTAGCGCAGCGCCGACGTGGCGAACACCCGCCACAACCGCGCCGCCTGCTCGGCACGATGTTCGACGTCCGGAAACGCGGGCCCCCACATCGGGTCGTCGAAGAACGCGGTGGTCAGGGTGGCAACGATCGTGTCCACATCGGCGTCGGTCGCCACCCGGGCCGGCACGGGGCGGAAGGGGGTGCTCATCTCGCCACCCTAGCCCCGCCCCGTCGTACCGACCCGGGCCGAGTCGCGCCGGCGATCGGCCCGACGCGCCCGGCAGCGCACCGGAACGTCCCGGGTCGGCGAGCCACTTGGCGGGCGGCATCGACATGGCCGGCGACATCGACACCCTGTGCGCGGTGTTGGTGGCGGCGCTCCCGGGCCCGGTCGAGGACCCGGTCGAGGGCGCGCAGGAGACACGCCGAACCGGCCGCTGCGGAGCGTAGCCGGCCGGCGACTCGGAGGTAAACGGAATCGGATCGGGTGGAAAACCTTGACACGCTCTATTGGTCTGGACCACTTTGGCCTAGACCAATAGGCGCGCAGGGCGGGCTGTCGCGCCCCGGTCGTATCGCTTGTTCCCACCTCGCTTCTCCACGCACGGAGGCAGTAGTGGCACGCGTTTCGCACGTCCCGCGAGCGAAGTCCCCTCGCCGCGGCAATCCCACCCTCGCCGCCCTCGCGGCACTCACCCTGGCCGGCGCGGGACTCACCGTCGCCGTCGCCGGCAGCGCCCAGGCGGCCGACAATCCGGTGAGCAACCCCGGCTTCGAGGACGGCCTTTCCGGCTGGACCTGTTCGGCCGGCTCCGGAACGGCGGTGAGCAGCCCGGTACACAGCGGCACCGGCGCGCTCCAGGGCACCCCGGCGGGCCTGGACAACGCCAACTGTGCGCAGACCGTCACCGTCCTGCCGAACTCGGCCTACACGCTGAGCGCCTGGGTCCAGGGCAGCTACGTCTACCTGGGCGCCACCGGCACCGGCACCACCGACCCCTCGACCTGGACCCCGAACGCCGGCACCTACCAGCAGCTCACCACCACGTTCACGACCGGGCCGGCCACCACGTCCGTGACCGTCTACCTGCACGGCTGGTACGGGCAACCCGCCTACTACGCCGACGACATCACCCTGTCCGGTCCCGGCGGCGGCACCCAGGTCCCGGCCGCGCCCACCGGCCTGACCGCCGGCGCGCCGACCGCCACGAGCGTCCCCCTCTCGTGGAATTCGGTCCCCGGCGCCACCGGCTACAACGTCTACCGGGACGGCACCAAGGTCCAGTCGGTGACCGGCACCAGTGCCACCGTCACCGGTCTGACCGCGTCCACCGCCTACAACTTCCAGGTCACCGCGAGCAATTCGGCCGGCGAGTCGCCGAAGTCGGCGACGGTGACCGCGACCACCACCGGGGGCGGCACCCAGATCCCGGCCACCCCAACCGGCCTGACTGCCGGCGCGCCGACGTCCACGAGCGTCCCCCTCTCGTGGAATTCGGTCCCCGGCGCCACCGGCTACAACCTCTACCAGGACGGCACCAGGGTGCAGTCGGTGACCGGGACCAGTGCCACCGCAACCGGCCTGACCGCGTCCACCGCGTACGGCTTCCAGGTCAGCGCCACCAACTCGGCGGGTGAGTCGGCCAGATCGGCCGCCGTCACCGCGACCACCACCGGCGGCGGAGGCGGCGGCACGCTGCCCAAGCACGCACTCACCGGCTACTGGCAGAACTTCAACAACGGCGCCACCGTGCAGACCATCGCCCAGGTGCCCGCCGACTACGACATCATCGCCGTCGCGTTCGCCGACGCCACCGCACAACAGGGCGGCGTCTCGTTCACCCTGGACCCGGCGCTGAACTACTCCGAGGCGCAGTTCAAGGCCGACATCGCGGCCAAGAAGGCGGCCGGCAAGAAGGTGATCATCTCGGTCGGCGGCGAGAAGGGCACCGTCTCGGTGAACAGCTCGGCGTCGGCGAACACCTTCGCGAACACGCTGTACACGCTGATCCAGACCTACGGATTCGACGGCGTCGACATCGACCTCGAGAACGGCATCAGCTCGACCTACATGTCCCAGGCGCTGCGCTCGCTCTCCGGCAAGGTCGGCGCGGGTCTGGTGATCACCATGGCGCCGCAGACCCTGGACATGCAGTCCACCGGCACCGAGTACTTCAAGACCGCGTTGGCGATCAAGGACATCCTCACCGTCGTCAACACCCAGTACTACAACAGCGGCGCGATGCTCGGCTGCGACGGCAAGGTCTACAGCCAGGGTTCCGTGGACTTCCTCACCGGCCTGGCCTGCATCCAGCTCGAAGGCGGCCTGGCCCCCTCCCAGGTCGGCCTGGGCCTGCCCGCCTCACCGCGCGGCGCCGGCTCCGGCTACATATCGCCGGCCATGGTGAACAACGCGCTCGACTGCCTGGCCCAGGGCACGAGTTGCGGGACGTTCAAGCCGAGCAGGACCTACCCGGATCTGCGCGGCGCGATGACCTGGTCGACCAACTGGGACGCACTCAACGGCAACCAGTTCTCCAACACGGTCGGCCCACACCTGCGCACGCTCCCGTAACGCGGCGCGCCCGGGCCGGACCACGCGACCGGCCCGGGCGCCCCCATCGCCCATCGTCCGCCCACCCCGCATCGTCCGTCCCGACCACGCGAGGAATCCCATGCCCGGATCCACCAGCGTCCGTCCCCGCACCCGGCCGCGTGCCCTCGTCGCCGCGACCACCACCGCCCTGCTGACCGCCGCGATGCTCACCGCCGGCGCGACCGGCGCCGACGCGGCCGACGCCGAACTGCTCCAGAACGGCGGCTTCGAGTCCGGCCTGACCGGCTGGACCTGCAGCGCCGGCAGCGGAGTCACCGTCAACACCCCCGTACACAGCGGCACTTCGGCCCTGAAGGCGACCCCGGTCGGCAACGACAACGCGCTCTGCGCGCAGACCGTCACCGTCCAGCCGTCGTCCGACTACACCGTTTCCGGCTGGGTACGCGGCAGTTACGTCTACCTCGGCGCGACCGGCACCGGCGGCACCGACCCCTCCACCTGGACCGGCTCCGCGCCGGACTGGACGAAACTGACCACCACGTTCCACACCGGCCCGAACACCACGTCGATCACGGTGTACACGCACGGCTGGTACGGCACCGGCGACTACTACGCCGACGACCTGTCCCTGTCCGGCCCCGGCGGCAACACGCAGATCCCGGCCACCCCCACCGGCCTTGCCGCCGGCACCCCGACCGCGACGAGCGTGCCGCTGTCCTGGTCGGCCGTTGCCGGCGCGACCGGCTACAACGTCTACCGGGACGGGGTGTTGGCCCAGTCGGTCACCGGGACGAGCACCACCGTCACCGGGCTGACCCAGGCCACGACCTACACCTTCCAGGTCAGCGCGACCAACTCGGCCGGCGAGTCGGCCAGGTCGACGGCGGTCCCCGCGACCACCACCGGCGTGGTCGAACTCCCCTCCGTACCAACCGGGTTGACCGCAGGCACGGCCACCTCGACCACGGTGCCGCTGTCCTGGTCGGCCGTCCCCGGCGCGACCGGCTACAACGTCTACCAAAACGGCGCCAAGGTGCAGTCCGTGACCGGCCCGAGCGCCACCGCGACCGGCCTGACCCCGGCCACCGCGTACACCTTCCAGGTCAGCGCGACCAACTCGGCGGGTGAGTCGGCCAGGTCGGCGGCGGTCACCGCGACCACCGGCACCGGCGGCGGAGGTGGCCAACTGCCCGCCCATGCCCTGGTCGGCTACCTGCACGCGAGCTTCGCCAACGGCTCCGGATACACCAAAATGGCGGATGTGCCTGCGAGTTGGGACGTGATCAACCTGTCCTTCGGCGAGCCGACGTCGGTCACCTCCGGCGACATCCGGTTCAACCGCTGCTCGAGCACCGAATGCCCCGGCGTGGAGAGCGACGCCGACTTCAAGGCGGCCATCCGGGCCAAGCAGGCGGCGGGCAAGAAGGTACTGATCTCGATCGGCGGCCAGAACGGCCAGGTACAACTGTCCTCGACCGCCGCCCGGGACACGTTCGTCGCCTCGGTCGGCAAGATCATCGACGACTACGGACTCGACGGCCTGGACATCGACTTCGAGGGCCACTCGTTGTCCCTGAACACCGGCGACACCGACTTCAAGAACCCCACCACTCCGGTGATCGTCAACCTGATCTCGGCGGTCAAGACGCTCAAGGCCAAGTACGGCAGCCGGTTCGTGCTGACCATGGCACCGGAGACGTTCTTCGTCCAGATGGGCTACCAGTACTACGGTTCCGGCCAGTGGGGCGGCCAGGACCCGCGCTGCGGTGCCTACCTGCCGGTCATCTACGCACTGCGCGACGACCTGACCCTGCTGCAGGTCCAGGACTACAACTCGGGCTCGATCATGGGCCTGGACAACCAGTACCACGGCATGGGCGGCGCGGACTTCCACATCGCGATGACCGACATGTTGCTCACCGGCTTCCCGGTCGCGGGCAACACGAACAACGTGTTCCCGGCGCTGCGCCCCGACCAGGTCGCGATCGGCATGCCGGCCTCGGTGCAGGCGGGCAACGGCTGGGTGTCCACGACCGAGGTGAACAAGACCCTGGACTGCCTCACCAAGGGCAACAACTGCGGCGGCTACACCCCGCACGGGGTCCGGCCGAACCTGCGCGGCCTGATGACCTGGTCGATCAACTGGGACCGATTCAACAACTTCGAGTTCTCCCACAACTTCGACACCTACTTCGGTAGGTGACCGAAGGGGGGCTCGGCCGCCGACGTCCCCCGGCGGCCGAGCCCCCACCTCCCACCGGCGAGCCCCGCCGCCGGCACTACGAGAGACCGGCGGCGTGCCGGTCGATTCCCCCGACGGCGAGCCGAGTCAGGACTCCCGCCAGACACCGTCGCGGAACAGCTCGCGGCCGGGCAGCTCGTTGGACTCGCGCCAGGCCTGCACGCGTCGCGGCCTGATCCGGAAGTAGTGGTAGGCCGTGCCGAGTTCGCGCGGATCGAAGCCGGTCTTGGCGGCGAACGTGTCACCCTCGTCGGCGCTGATGTCGGCGACCGACAGGGCCTCGGCGGTGGCCTCGATCAGCACCACGTCGCGGGTCGGACCGAGGCCGAGTCGCAGGGTGCCGCCGGCGAGCAGGTTGCGCGCGGTCGCACTCGCCGAGGCGGTGGCGATCAGCAGCGTGTCGCCGTTCCACAGGTAGGACAGCGGCACCAGATACGGTGTGCCGGTCCTCGCGTCGGCGGTGGCCACCCACGCGTCGACGTCGTGTTCGAGTCGGTGCAGGGTGTCCCGTCGGCGCTGTTCGGCGCTGCGCGGGGGAGGTGCTGCGGCCATGGGTACGGGCTCCTTCGGACGGTGTGTCGCCGACCCCAGTCTTCCGGACGCACCGCTCGCGGCAGCCGGCGGCCCCGATCCCGGTCGGCCCGGAATGTGTGGTGTGGGTGGGTGGACAGCCCTATAGGCGGCGCGAGTTCGATGTTGCCGGCCCGGGCGGGTAGCCTCGTGGTCGCCTGATGTTCGCCCGGTCGATCCTGCGGGGGCATCCCGGGGTCAGGCATCGTGGAGGGGCGACGGCCGGCTACGTGCTCGCACGCTCGGGCGGGTCCGTCCGCGACCGACGGCCATCCCAGCGAACCAGGACACCGCGATGACCCCGACCACGCTCGCAGGGCCCGCTCCCGCCGGGCGCACCGACCACCACACGTTCATCGCGATCGAGGGGCCGCCCGGAGCCGGCGGCGCCGCGCTCGCGGACGCGCTCGGTACCGCGCTCGGCTGCACGCCGATCGCCGGCCGGGCCGCATCGATCCGCGTCGACGACCGCGCCGGGCACGGCCTGGGGCTGGCCGGCCTGCTCCGGGCCGACGCGCTGGTCAAACGCCGCCGGCCGGCCGGGCCGGTGGTCGTGCACACGTGGGCGGCGGGCGTCGCCGCCGACGGCGCGGTGATCTACCGGGCCGACGGGGCCCGGCTCAGCGCCCAGGTCGCCGAGTATCGGGCGGTCCTTGAGGAGCCGACGGTCACCGTCCACCTGACCGCCTCGGCCCGCACACTGCGCGACCGGCTCTCCGCACAGCACGTGCTCTCCGCCGACGACCGCGGCTGGCTCACCCGCCGGGGCGCGCTGGAGCGCATCGCCGAGGCGCATGTCGCACTGGCCCTGGAGGCGGACCCGCGCGAGGTGATCGTGGTCGACATCGACACGTGCGGCTCCCGCTCGGTGCCGGACCTGGTCCTCGCCGACCTCCAGGCCAGGCGCATCGGCGTCGCGGACGCGGCGTAGCGCGCCACGACCGGTGGCCGGGCCCCGAAGCGCGGCCCGGTCGGTGGTCCGGGACGGTGCGCGGGGGGCGCGTATCGTGCCGGGCATGACCGGTGAGATGGGGCTGCGGGAGCGGAAGCGGCTGCGGACGTTGGAGACGATCTCGGATACCGCGATCGCGCTCTTCCTGGCGAAGGGCTTCGACGCCGTGTCGGTCGCGGAGGTCGCCGAGGCCGCCGCCGTGTCCAAGCCGACGTTGTTCCGCTACTTCCCGACCAAGGAAGACCTCGTGGTGCACCGGTTCGCCGACCATCAGGACGAGGCCGCCCGGGTGGTGCGCGCCCGCGCCGGGGACGTCGCCGCACTGACCGCGCTGCGCCGGCACTTCGTGGCCGGCCTGGATCGGCGCGACCCGGTCACCGGGCTCAACGACGATCCGCGCGTGGTGGCCTTCCACCGGCTGGTCTTCGGCACGCCGGGCCTGGTCGCCCGCCTGGCCGCCTACACCGAGGCGGCCGAGGCGGCGCTGGCCGAGGCGCTGGGCGGCCCGGATCCGGTCGAGGCGCGCCTGGCGGCCGGGCAGATCGTCGCGGTGCAGCGGATTCTGGCCCGGGAGACCTGGCGGCGGATCGCGGCGGGGGAGCGGGCCGCGGCCCTGTATCCGCAGGCCGTCGCGGCGGCGGAGCGGGCCTTCGCGGGATTGGCGGGGGGCCTGACCCGCTATGCCCGGTAGGCGCGGCATCCGCGGGCCAGCGATCATGCAACCGAGTTAGATCTTTAACCGAGTAACATCTTTGACCGAGTTGCATTACCCTGGTCGGCATGACGTCACTCGATGCGGAACTCCGCCGCGAGCGTGCCTACCACGAGACCTGCCGTACGGCACTGGCCGCGATGGTCGAGCGGGCCGCCGAACACGTGGTCACCGGCGTCGACGTGTCCGCGTCCGGCGCCGATGCCGAGGCGCTCGGCTACGCACTGCGCAGCCGGGCGAAGGAGATGGGCGAACTCCCGGACAGCCCACTGTTCTTCGGCCGACTGGACTTCGCCGACACGGACGCCGCGGGGGAGCACCGGGGGCGGCACTACCACATCGGCCGGCGGCGGATCACCACCGACCTGGCCGCCCCACCGCTGGTGGTGGACTGGCGCGCGCCGATCTCCCGGGCCTTCTACCGCGCCAGTGCCCGCGACCCGCACGGGGTCGCGGTACGCCGCCGATTCGGCTGGGCGCCGTGGAGCGCGGGCGCCGCCGAGGACCTGACCAGCCTGGAGGACGAGCACCTGGGCGTCCCGGGCGGCGCGGCGGGCCTCGGCGCGATCCTGGCCGGCGAACTCGGCCGCCCCCGGGTCGGTCCGATGCGCGACATCGTGGCCACCATCCAGCCCGAACAGGACGACCTGGTCCGCCGCGACCCGGCCGCCTCGTTGTGCGTGCAGGGCGCGCCCGGCACCGGCAAGACCGCCGTCGGCCTGCACCGCGCCGCCTTCCTCCTCTACGCCCATCCGCAGCGCATCCGCCGCGGCGGCCTGCTCGTGATCGGCCCCAACCGGGCCTTCCTGCACTACATCGCCGAGGTACTGCCCTCCCTCGGCGAGACCGGCGTACGCCAGGCCACCATCGAGGACGAGGTCGGTCGACAACCGATCCGCGCCCGGGACGAACCGGCCGCCGAGGCGGTCAAGCACGACGCGCGGATGGCCGCCGTCGTGCGCCGCGCCCTCTACGCCCGGGTCACCGCGCCGACGCAATCGGTCGTCGTCCCCGACGGCGCCTACCGGCGGCGCATCCCGCTGGAGCAACTGGCCCGGATCGTCGAACTGGTGCGCGCCGAGGACACCCCGTACGACATCGGCCGAGAGCGGGTCCGGGCCCGCGCGGTGACCGTGCTGCAACGCCAGGCCGAGCGCAACTCCGGCCCACCGACCGGGGAT
This sequence comes from Embleya sp. AB8, assembly GCF_049739465.1. NCBI lineage: Bacteria > Bacillati > Actinomycetota > Actinomycetes > Kitasatosporales > Streptomycetaceae > Embleya > Embleya sp. AB8. The sequence goes on along the minus strand of NZ_JBMHHY010000016.1, from coordinate 113,843 downwards.
TGGCTGCGCCGGATGGGCCGATCCCGGCCGATCGGCGAATTCGTCGACCGGTGCTGGCCCAGGGTCCACCCCGAGCAGGTGCTCGCCGAACTGCTCACCGAGCCGGACCTGCTGGCCGCGGCGGCAGCCGGCCTCCTCACCGCCGCCGAACAGCGCACCATCACCTGGGCCAAGCCGCCGCGCTCATGGAAGAGCGCCCGCTGGTCGGCCGCCGACCTGGTCCTGCTCGACGAACTCGCCGGCCTGCTCGAACGCCCGCCCACCTACGGCCACGTCGTGGTGGACGAGGCGCAGGACCTGTCCCCGATGCAGTGCCGGGCGCTGGGTCGGCGGATCGGCCTCGGCTCGGTGACCGTGCTCGGCGACCTGGCCCAGGGCACCACCCCGTGGTCCGCCCGGACCTGGCCCGAACAACTCGCCCACCTGGGCCGCCCCGATGCCGCGGTGGCCCCGCTCACCGTCGGCTTCCGCGTCCCGGCGGTCCTGGTGGCGCTCGCCAACCGGCTGCTCGCCGCCCTGGACGTGGACGTACCCGCGGCCCGATCACTGCGCGACGACGGCGAGTTGACCATCCGTCAGAGCGCCGACCCGGTCGCCGCGACGGTCGCGGCGGTGCGCGCCGCACTGGCCCGCGAGGGCTCGATCGGGGTGATCGCGCCCGACGCGCAGACCGAGGCGTTGCGCGCCGCGCTGACCGAGGCCGGCATCGCCACCGACACACCCGAGGCGCCGGCTCCGGGCGGCACGGCGCGGGTGACGGTGTTGCCCGCGACGCTGGCCAAGGGACTGGAGTACGACCACGTGGTCGCGGTCGAACCGGCCGCGATCGTGGCCGCCGAGCCACGCGGGATCGGCCGGCTCTACGTGGTGCTGACCCGGGCGGTGTCCCGCTTGGACATCGTGCACGAGCACCCACTGCCGGCCGAGTTGCGCGCGGCGACGACATAGTGCCGCATCCGGCCGTGCGCCACCCGTTCGCGGTAGTCGGGCGGGCGGGGCGTGGGCGGCCAACCTACCGTGTGGGGAGGACCGGAGCCGGGACCTGGCCGCCGGCTCGACTCGGGAGGAACGATGACCGGCGCGCGGCACGAGATCCCGGTGATGATCGCCGGCGACGCGATCGGGCACGTCGGCAGTGGCGACCGAACCTGGCGCTATCGACTGTGGCGCCACCTGCGCGCCCACAATGTACGGCTCGACCTGGTCGGTTCCAAGGACCCGCTCGACCACATCGAGGCCGAGGTCGCCGAGTACCACCCCGACTACCTGCTGGTGCTGCTCGGCGTCGACGAACTGCGCCGGCCGCCGATCGACCCGGCCCGCTTCGAGCGCAACCTGCGCGCCTTCATCGCCGACGCCCGGCGCGCCGACCCGCGCCTGCGGATCGTGCTCGGCCACGTGTTGCCCACGCATCATGCGGGCCCCGACCCGGAGTTCGCCGCCCGGGCGGCCGGGTACAACGCGCGCATCGACACGATCGCGGCCGAACTGGGCACCGAGGACTCTCCGATCGTGGTCGCCCCCACTGACGCCGAGTTCGACGCCGCCACGCACACCGGCGACGGCCTGCACCCGAACCCGGCCGGCGAATACCGCATCGCGGCGGCCTTCGCCGACGTCCTCGCCGACCGCTTCCACCTCGGCGTCCACTACCCGCGACCCTTCCCCAGGGTCGGCGACATCCCCAAGCGCGGCGGCACGAGCTGACCCCGAGGCGCGGGGACGGGCCTGTGGCGCTCGCTGCGCCTGCCGCGCCCGCCAAGCCCGCCCCGCCCGCCGCGTTGCTCCGGCGGCGGCGCATACCGGCCGATAGCCTGCGCAGAGTGAGTGAGCATGGATCCACCACCAGCCTCCCCTCCCCGGCCACCTCGGGGGTTCGAGACGGACTGCGGCGGCGGGCCGAGGGCGTGCGGGAGCGGATCGCACGGGCCGGACGGGCCGGACGGGCCGGACGGGCCGATGACGCGCCGCCGGCGCTCGTGGTGCGCGGGTTGTCCTGGCTGCTCGCGGTGTGCGCCGGCGCGCTCTACGTCGCGCACGGCGTGCGGCGGCAACATCGACTCGAGACCACCGGCTACGACCTGGGCATCTTCGAACAGGTCGTGCGCTCGTACGCACATGGACGTGCTCCCGTGGCCGACCTCAAGGGCCTCGGATACAACGCGTTCGGCGACCACTTCCACCCGATCCTGGCCCTGCTCGGCCCGATCTACCGGATCTTCCCGGGCGCCGAGACACTGCTGATCGCCCAGGCCGTACTGGTCGGCCTGTCGGTGCTGCCGGTGACCAGGGTGGCGATCCGGCGCTGCGGGCCGGCCGGCGGCCTGGCGCTCGGCGTGGCCTACGCGTTGTCCTGGGGGCTGCAGAGCCTGCTCCGCTTCGACTTCCACGAGGTCGCGTTCGCCGTACCACTGCTCGCCTTCGCGCTCGCCGCGCTGATCGAGGGCCGATATCGCGCGGCGGTGGCCTGGTCCGTACCGCTGGTCCTGGTCAAGGAGGACCTCGGCGTCACAGTCGCCGTACTCGGCCTGCTGATCGCCTGGCGCGCCCACCGCGCTCCCGTACCCGACCGCTCGGCGGTGCGTGCCGGGCTGGTACTGGCGGTCTTCGGCCTGGTCGTCGCGGCGCTCGTGGTGGGTGTCGTACTGCCCGCCGCCAACCCGAACGGCGGCTACGCGTACTGGGATTCGCTGGACGGCAGCAGGTCGGACAGCCCCGGCCCGGACATCCGGCTGCACGAACAACTGCGCACGGTATGGCTCTTGTTGCTCGTGGTCGGCTTCGCGGCGCTGCGTTCGTCGGTGGCGCTGGTGGGGCTGCCGACGCTGGGTTGGCGGTTCCTGTCCGATGTGCCGCTGCACTGGGGGACCTCGTTCCACTACAGCGCGACGCTGATGCCGGTGCTCTTCCTCGCCGCGGCGGACGCGTGGCCGGGGCTGCGCGCGGCGCGCCCGTGGCCGATGCGCGCGTACGCCCGAGTGTTGCCGGCGGGCTGCCTGCTCGTGGCGCTCGTCCTGGTCGACGACTTCCCGTTCCGGGACATGCTGCACGGCTGGTTCTGGCGCACCGACGCGCGCTACGTGGCGACTCGGCACATGGTCGACCTGGTGCCGGACGGGGCGCACGTGTCCGCCTCGAACCACCTGGTGCCGCAACTCACCTCACGCACGGTGGTGTCGCTGCTCCCGGACCCGCGGATCCGCCCGCAGTGGGTGGTGGCGGACACCTGGGCGGGCGGGTTCCCGGTGTCGTTGGCGGAGCAGAACGTGTATCTGGACCGGCTGCGCGGCGCGGGTTGCGCCCAGGCGGGCGCGGAACTGGGCATCGTGGTGTTGCACTGCGCGGCCGGAACCGCGCCGCCGGCGGAGCCTATACCGCAGGCGCCAAAGTGAAGTAGCGGTCCAGTACGGCCCGGTCGCCGGTGACGGCCAGGCGGTCCGCCGGGATCCGCTGCCACAGGAACAACACCAGGTCCGACGCCGTACCGGCGATCTCCACCTGCCCGGGCGACTGCGGGTCCTCGATCAGGAACCGGTCACCGGCGAAGCACACCACCCACGCCCCCTCGCCGTCGGTCCGCCGAAAGCGCAGCCGCTCGCCCGAGCCGGGCGGTGCCTGCCGCCGGGCCCGCCGCGCCGGTACCAGTACCTCGAAGTTCCGGTCGATCGCATCGAGGGCCAACTCGACGGCCATCGGCCCGGCTTGGCCCAGGGCGTGTTCGGCGTCCCAACGGTGTACCGCCGTCTCGATGGCCTGCATGCGCTGCCAGAAGCCGACGCTCTGCTCCGCGGACCAGGTCCAGACCACCCGGTCGGCCGGGGTCTGCTCGAAGCACGTCGCCAACGCCTCGGCGCCGGCGGCGAACCAGTCGACCAGGCCGACCGGCAGCGGGCCCCGGGTGGGCGTGCGGCCGGGCTCCGGCCAACCCGTGCGGTCGGCGGGCAGTCGGTAGAAGGTCGGGTCGCCCGGTTCGGGTGGTGTGCTCTGCCGGGCCTCGATCACCCCGGTCACCTGGCGGTGCACGATGCCGAGGTGGCCGACCAGGTCGGTGACGGTCCACTCCGGACAGGACGGTACGGCGGGAGCCTCGGCGGCTGCCAGGGCGCGCCGCGCGGCGGTCTCGAAGGCCCGGGCCTCGCGGCGGAAATGTGTGATGTGGTCCATGGCCCGATTATTCGCCGGGTGCGGCGGGCGGCGGGCCGTGACCGGCCGAACGCGGGGCGCAATCGTGGCGGGCCGGCGGCGTTGCGCCGTACGGACGTGTGCTCTCGCGGGTGGCGGCGATGTTGGCGAGGCTGTTGGCGAGTCGCCCCGCGAGTCGCCCGCCGCATGGTCCGGCGCGTCGTCGGAAGAACTCGCGTGCGTCGTGCGTTGGCGCGTGCGCACGTCGGAACGCAGCCCGCAACCGAGGAGCAGCCATGAAGCAGGACAAGCACCCGCCGTACGGCCCGGTGGTCTTCCGGGACCGGTCCGCCGGATACGCCTTCCTGACCAAGTCCACCGCGGTCAGCGAACAGACCATCGAGTGGGACGACGGCAACACCTATCCGGTGATCGACGTGGAGATCTCCTCGGAGAGCCATCCCTTCTACACGGGCAACGCCCGGCCGGTGGACCCCGAGGGGGAGATCGCCAAGTTCGAGCGCCGTTACGGGAAGGGCGAGGGCGGCGGGGAGCAGGCGCGCTGACGGGCGCGCCGACCGGGCGGTGGGCGGTGGGTGGTCGGCGGCGGGGTGGTCGTCCCGCTCGCCGACTGCCGCCCGTCGTAGGGGAGTTCGTGGGACGGGCCGGCGTCGGGCGGGCGTCCGCCGGGTGTCGTCCGGGAGTTGCGCGGGTGTCGTCCGGGAGTTGCGCGGGAGTTGGGCGGGAGTTGGGCGGAGTCGGACGGCCGGTTTCCGGGAAAACGTCACAGTTGGTGCTTGGCGGTGGCAATAACCGGAGAAGATCACCAATAGGCTTACCACCAACGGGAACCGACGATTCCATATCCTACGGTTGGAGCCTTCATGACTGACGACTCGCGCACGGCCGACGACCACGCGGCGAACGGTACGGGCGAGCCGGACGACGGCTGGCGCCCGGTCGGCATCGACATCTCCACGCCCAGCATCGCGCGCGTCTACGACGCGGTGCTCGGCGGCAAGGACAACTACCCGGTCGACCGCGCGATAGCCCAGGCGTCGTTGGCGATCGTCCCGGAGATCGGCGACGTCGGCCGGTACAACCGGGAGATCCTCGGGCGCGGGGTGCGGTTCATGGCCGAACAGGGCATCCGCCAGTTCCTCGACCTCGGGTCCGGCCTGCCGACCGTGCAGAACACCCACCAGGTGGCCCAGGCCCACTCGCCCGAGGCCCGGGTGGTCTATGTGGACAAGGACCCGATCGTGCTCGCGCACGGCCGGGCCCTGCTCGCCGAGAACGACCGGACCACCGTGGTCACCGCCGACCTGCGCAACCCGGCGGAGATCCTGGACCACCCGGACGTGCGCGCGCTGATCGACTTCGACGAGCCGATCGGCCTGATGCTGGTCGGCGTCGTGCACCACCTCAACGACGACGAGGGGCCGGGGGACATCGTCGAGGAGTACAAGAAGGCGCTGCCGCCCGGGAGTTACCTCTTCCTCACGCACTTCTGCGCGTCCAGCCCGGACGCGGTCGCGCTGGAGAAGGCGCTGCTCACCGACCTGGGTTCGGGACGCTTCCGCACCCTGGAGGAGATCGGCGCCTACTTCGACGGCTTCGAATCGGTCGAGCCCGGTGTGGTGTTCCTGCCGCAGTGGCGTCCGGAGGAGCCGGTCGAGGAGCCGCTGACGGTCGGTCAGAAGCTGATGGCGGGCGGCATCGCCCGGAAGCCGACGGCCTGACCCGCCGTCCCGGAGTTGCCCCACGAGCGTCGCGGCACGCGAAGTCTCAGCGTGCCGCGGCGAGTTGGCGTTCGGCGCGGGCGATCACCTCCTGGAGGTAGAGCCCGCGGCGGACATCGCAGACATGCTCGCCCCCGTCCCGGACCAGCGCCGCGAACTCCGCGCGCAGCACGGCGAATGCGGCGGCGTCGATCGCCTCGGTCAGGTCCAGCGCGAGCGCCCCGGTCGACCCGTACAGCTCCACGTCGTAGCGGTGCCCGCCGGTCGCGGTACCGCACAGCACCACCTGGGACACCGCGCCGCCCGCGTGCACGAGCTGGAGCGCGGTCCACCCGGCGCCGGGGGAATCGGCGCGCACGTCCACGACATCGCCGAGCGCGACGCTCATCAGGTCGAACGCGTGCGGGCCGATGTCCAGGATCGCCCCGCGCGTCTGCCGCCACGGCGAGGCGGCGAACGGACCGTCCAGGAACGCGCCGCTGACACAGCTCAGCCGGCCGCCGCGCCAGGGCGTCTCGGCGTTCTCGGCGTGGGCCAGGAACTCCCGTACGCGCGGCGCGTATCGCGCGCTCAGCGCGACCATCGAGCCGACCCCCGCCGCGCCGATCACCTCGGCCAACCGGCGCGCGGTGTCCGGGTCGGCGGCGATCGGCTTCTCCAGGAGTACGGCCTTGCCCGCCCGCGCGGCACGTTCGGCCAGCGCGGGTTGTGCCTCGGGGGCGACCGCGAATACCACCGCCTCGCACCGATCGAGCAGCTCGTCGTACTCGACGCACGCGACCGCGCCGTAGGGCTCGGCCAGCGCGCGGGCCGCCTCGGGGCGGCGGGCCCAGACGGCGGTCAGCCGGGTCTCGGGGCCGGCGGCGAACACGGGTGCGTGGACCCGGGTCGCCCAGGGGCCGGCGCCGACGAGTCCCACGGCGACGGGCGCGCGCTGCGTGGTCTGGTCGGTGCGCTCGGAATACTCGGTGCGCTCGGTCTGCTCGGTCTGCTCGGAGTGCTCCGTGGGCTTCGTGTGCTCCGCAGGCTTTGTGCGCTCTGTTTGTTCCGTTTGTTCTGTGTGTTCTGTGTGTTCCGCCATCGTGCCTGCCTCCGCTGTGTGCGCCGCCCGTCCCCGCCGGGCGAGCGTACCGGCGGGGTGGCGCCGGCTCGGTTACGCCGCGCGTGTGCGTAGGCCGAGCAGGACCAGATCGACACTGCGGGTGACCAGGTCCCGGTCCAGCGGGGCGTGCCGGAACAGCGCCCGGTAGTAGCTCGGCGCGGCCAGCGCGTCCAGCACGAAGGCCAGCTCTGCCCCGTCCGGTTCGCGGATCTCGCCGCGCGCGGCGGCGCGGCGCAGGACGGTCTCGGTGCTGTGCCGACGGGCCTGGAAGACCCGGTCGAGGAAGCTCTCGCGCAACTCCGGATCGCGGGCCAGGTCGGCGATCAGGGCGGGCAGTACGGACCCGAGCACGGTGCTCTCGAACGCGGTCACCAGGGTCCCGATGCCGGCCAGCAGATCGGCACGCAGATCGCCGGTGTCGGAGGTGGGCTCGGTGCCGATCAGGTCGGCGACCGCGTCGGTGACCAGGTGCTGTTTGGACGGCCAGCGGCGGTAGATGGCCGGGCGGTAGACGTCGGCGTTCTTGGCCACCTGACCGATGGTCAGCTCGGCGTAGCCGACCTCGGCGAGCAGGTCGAGGGTCGCGGCCCGGACGGCGGCGTCGATCTGCGGGTCCTTTTGGCGACCGGCGGCTCGGGGGGCGGGGGGCACGAGCGGGTCCTTCCGGGAGTTGAATTGATACAGGTCGTACTGTATCACTTTCGGGGTGGCCCTTCGTTGGGGAGGGCCCTTCGGCTTGGGAGGGCTTCGCATGCCCATTTCCGCTTCTCGTCCTCGTCTTCGGCCTCGCCCGTCTTCGCCTTCGCGTTCTCGTTCTCGTTCTCGTCCTGGTATTCGGCGGTCTGCGGTCGTGGGTTCCGGCGCACGGCCCGGGCTCGCGTTCGGCGCGCTGCTCGCGCTGGGTCTGGTCGCGCTCGATCTGCGGGCACCGGTGACCGCGACCGGTCCGCTGCTCGCCCGGATCCGGGCCGACCTGGGCCTGTCCGGGGCGGCCGTCGGCGTGCTGACCTCGCTGCCGGTGTTGTGCCTGGGCGTGTTCGCCTTCGTCGGCCCGGTGCTCGGTCGGCGGTGGGGGGAGGCGCGCGTCGTGCTCGCGAGCCTGGTCCTGCTCGTCGCCGGCGCGGCGTTGCGGCTGATCCCGGCGGCCTGGGCGCTGTTCGCCGGCACGATCCTGGTCGGCGCGGCGATCGGCCTGGCCAACGTGCTGCTGCCCGGCCTGATTCGGCGGCGGTTCGCGGGGGCGGTGGCGGGGGTGACGGCGTTCTACTCCGCCTGCCTGACCCTCGGCGGCGCGGGCGGGTCCGCGCTGGCGGCGCCGCTGGCCGAGGCGACCGGATCGAGTTGGCGGGCCCCGCTCGCACTGGTCGCGATACCGCTGTCGGTGGCGGCGATCGCCGCGTGGTGGCCCGGAGTTCGGGCGGACGCTCGGCAGCCGGGCGGGACGCCGCCGGTGCGGGTGCGGCTGTGGCGGGACGCGACGGCGTGGCGGGTGACCGTGTTCTTCGCGGCCCAGGCGCTGTTGGCGTATGTGGTGTTCGGCTGGCTGCCGACGATGGCGCAGGATCGTGGGATCGGCGAGACGGGCAGCGGGTTGCTGCTGTCGCTGACCAGCCTGGTGGGCGTGGCCGGTGCGGCGTTGTTGCCCTCGGTGTATCGACGGTTGCCCGATCAGCGTGGACCGGCGGTGCTGGTCGCGCTGCTCAGCGGCGCCGGGTTGGCCGGGGTCGTACTGGCGCCGGCCCCGGCGGGGGTGTGGGTGGCGGGTGTCCTCCTCGGGCTCGGCCAGGGAGCCGGTTTCGCGATCGCGCTGAGCCTGATCGGGCTGCGGACGCGCACCGGCGACCAGACCGCCGCGTTGTCCTCGATGGCCCAGGGCGTCGGGTTCCTGCTCGCCACGATCGGCCCGTTCGGCGCGGGCCTGTTGCACGACGCGAGCGGTGGGTGGCGGGTGCCGTTGGTGGCGCTGTTGGTGGTATGCGCCGTGCAACTGGCCGCGGGGCTGGGCGCCGGGCGGGTCCGGGAGGTGGCGGGGTGAGCGGACTCCCGGGCTACTTCGGCCAGTTCGGGGAGCGGCCCAGAACCCGCAGCACCTGGTCGAGGGTGGCCGGCTCGTCGGGTCGGTCGAGGGAGAGGGCCGGGGCGAACGAGGCGCCGGGGCGGGTCCGGGCCGTACCGCCGGGGACGGCTTCGGCGATCGGCAGGACGGCGGTCAGCAGGTCGGCGTCGAACTCGACGGTGACCCCGATGGCGGCCGCGACATCCCACGCGTGCACCACGTAGTCCACGAAGTGGAAGCCCATCGCCTCCGCCCCCGGGAACGACTGGCCGCCGCGCACCTCCGGCAACCACCACTCCCGCTCCAACGCACCGGCATCGGCGAACGCCGCGACGATCTCGGCCGCGGACGCCGCGAACACCTTGCCGGGCTCGGCCCCCACGGGCCGGTCGACCCACGCACTCGAGTCGGTACGCTCCCCCCGAGCCGCCGCCGCGAAGCCATGGTTCTGCCCGGTCATGTGCGCGAGCAGCTGCCCCAAATCCCAGGCGGAGCAGGGCGTGGGCAACGAGAGCTGGTCGACGGTCACCCGATCGACGACCTTTTGGGCAACGTGCAGGGCCCGCCGATCCAATTCAGCAAGATCACTCATCCCGCGAGCCTAGCCGGCCCGGCGGTCGAGGGCATCCGAAATTTCGGAGCAGCCGGGTGCCTCCCGTCCCGGTGTCGCTCCGCCGGTCTTCACACGCCGAGTCGGTGGCCGGGGACGCGAGATGGCCCCGTCGATGTCGTTCGGACGTGACGAACGGTTGCGGAGGGATCGGATCCGCAACCGTTCGTGGCTGCCCTCGGCCATGCGCCGCGCTCGGTAGCGCGCAGCCGTCGTGTCGAGGTCAGCGGGCGAATCTCTCGGCCAGGTATTCCTCCCAGGTGCGCTTGCCCGCCGCCCGGTCGGGGGCGGTCAGGGCGCCGGAACGGATGGCTGCTCCGAGCTTGCCCGGGATGAAGACGGGGAGGACGGGACGGCGCTTGCCCGCCGCCCGTAGCCAGTCCTTGGCCAGGCGGTCGGCCCGGTACACCGTGGGCCCGGCCAGGTCCGGCACTCTTCCCCAGCCCCCGGCCGGGGGCGCCCCCGTGGCCGCGTCGCCCAGGGCCAACTCGAGGAGCCGGTCCGCCACTTCGCCCTGGTGTACCGGCTGGCAGTCGGTGCCGCTCGGTACGATGACCACCGGCAGCTTGGACATGACCCCGAAGGCCCGGTCGAGCAGGTCGGGAAACTGGGTGGCGCGCAGATTGGTCCAGCCGATCCCCGAGGCGGCGAGCAGCCGCTCCCCCTCCAGCTTGATTCGGTAGTAGGAGTACGGGATCCGGTCGACGCCGACGATCGAGATGTTGACGACGTGCTCGACCCCGGCCCGCAGCGCAGCCGCCAGTAGGTGTTCGAAGGCCGGGATGTCGTTCTTGACGTGCCGGACGTCGCTCGCGCAGTGGATGATCGTACGGACCCCGGCGAATGCCTCGTCCAACCCGGCGCCGATCGTCAGGTCACCGGTGAACCAGGCCACCTCCGAGTCGTCCGGCAGCACGGTCTTGCGGGTGAGGGCGCGCACCGGCGGCCCGGCGCCGCGCGCGCGGTCCAACACCTCGCGGCCGAGCACACCCGTCGCGCCGGTCACCATGATCGCGTCATTCTCCATCGGCCACAGCCCTTCTCGTCTTCGTCGTCACTGTCGTCACTGATGAAGAACCGAAGACGCACGTGTTTCGTGACGGCTCGGGCAACCGATTCGCGAGAGAGGCCGACCCATCCGGGTTTCGGGTGATTCGGATCCCGATGATCTCGGCCTTGCCGATCGCCGGCACCCCGAACGAGGTCAGCGCACCGTTCTCCCAACCGGGCGCCACCGGACAGCCGTTCGCATCGACGATCTCGATCCGCACCCCGCCCGCCCACCGGGCCCCACCGGACAGGCGGACCCGCCACGAACCGGGCCCGTTCGCCCGGCCGACCACCGACTGCCGGGTCGCTGCCACTGCGCTGCCGCCGTCCGAACAGGCGAGCATCTGGTTGGCAAGAAAATCCTCCAGACGTGCCATCGCTCCCCCCCCGCCTCCAGGAACCGAGCAAGGAACTCACTGCCCAGCCTTAGCGAGGAGACGAACCTCGCCCGGACATCGGTCAGATGGTGCTTGGCCCGGCGATACAGCTGCAGCGCGTTCGTCTCCGACCAGTCGTGGTAGTGAGTGCACGGTTACTCACCCCGGTGTCGGTGGCGAACGATCGCTTCTTTGAGGACCCGCCCCCAGAATGATTCGAAGAAGCCGGGGTCGTCAGCGAAGAATCGATGCAGGCCGTTTTGGTGGATGTCCGGCTCGTAAACATCGGCGAACAGATCGATCAAAAGGTCTCGCGGTAGGAGGCCTCGCTGCACAAGATCGCTCCACCTGCTCATTTGGTCATAGGTGATATCCCTGGCCTCGGCGAGGTTCAGGAGCCGCTGCCAGGCTCCGACGAAGCGCTGTCTGCCACCTTCCGTCGAAGCGTCAGTGAGCAGGAGGATCGCGCCTTCGTCACTGGAGGCGAGAGCAAGGAAGACGACCAGCGCCTGATGCGCCAACTTCTCATCGCCGAGCCAAGCCACCACAGCTCCACGGACTTCATCAGGGCGGGCCGATGCCAGACGGCTGAAGGCGCTGATGGCCGCCGGGAAGCCGAAACCGCCCTGCTCGGCAGCCCACCGAAGTCGGGTCAATGCGATCGTGGGCTTCTCCACGCCCAGTTTGCCGCCACAGATCTCCGTGACGAGAGTGATCCTCTCGTTGGTCGAGGCGGCTTTTGCCCACACGTAGAGGAGATTTCTGACGATGGGACCGATCTGCGGGTCCAGCGCGGCTGCGGAGAGCGTTTCAACGGCCAGCGGACGGCGCCGACCGACCAGGACCGTTCCGATCTCTTCCAGAATCCCGCCGTGGGGCTGCGCGATCGCCAACTGGAGCAGCATCGTGGAGGCTCGTCGAGCGTCCTCCTCCGGAATCGCCGGGTCGGCGACTACAGACACGACCCACTCGCGCAACAGGCGGGTTTGGGTCGGGAATTCCTCCCACAGATTCTGCACAACGGCAGTCGCCAGGTCGTGCTTGTCCTCCTCGTGAAACGCTCGGCCGTCCCGCGCGGTGAGTCTTGCGGCTTGGAGACGCCGCGAGGAGGTGGCGTCCGCAAGGACGTCTCCCGAGCGGCGCGAGACGGCCAGTTTCTCCAGCAACTTGTCTGCGGCTTTGAGGACCGAACGGGACAACCCGCCGTGCAACAGGGCGCCCGCCCACACCATGGCTCGCGTGGCCAGCAGGTCCGGGTGCCCCGGCCCACCGGGGACCGGGTTGAGGAGTTCCTCGATGTGGTCTTGCCAGCCGCGGAATTCATCGACGATCCGGGCGAAATTGGCTTCCTTCGCGTCTGTGATGATGCGTGCGAGGCGGCGCGCCTCTCGAGCGGATGGGTTCGATTCCCAGATCTGCTTGAACGCTGGATCCTCGAGCCAGTCCAAGCGGTCGGAGCCCGAGTGCGCGCCCAGTTCCTTGACGATGAGTGCTCTGGCGTCGGGGGACGAAAGTTTGACCGTGAAGTCGAGGGTCGGTTCGACCCAAGTCCCTTTCCATGCCTGCGGAGTGGTCAGAATGACCAGGAAGCTGTCCCGGACGAGTGCCTCGCGTCCGTAGGCGGCCAGGTCTCGTCCGAAGCGGCCGTCCGGTTCGTCCGCTACGAACTCCGATAGATCGAGCACGTAGCCGTGGCTCTTTCCGGTGGGCAATCCCGCGACATCAGGTTTGGACCAATCGGGCTCGAGGTCGAAAAGCTGGAGGGGGTGAGAAGCCGTCCGGACCGTACGCAACAGTCGCAATGCGGTCGTTCGACGTCCGTTTCCGGGAGTGGCGTTGAGAACCACTACGCCGCGGGCGGCCAACAACCCGATGGCCGAGTCCAACTGTTCCGGCATGCGAGGCGCGACGAAGCGGAACTCGGAGCAGGCTTCGAGATCGGCGCTGGACACCGGCACTGGCCTGACGTAGTCACCCCTCCCATAGTTGTGGATGCTTTGGGTGATCGCCTGGTAGGTGGGGCCGGATCCTAGCGCGTTGAAGACTGCGTTCTTAGGCTGCTCGGGCGTAGGAGCGTCCGACGCGTCCGTGTGGGGGAGTTCGTTCTCGGTACGAACGATCTTACTATCGGTGGGTTCGGGTGCCCCGTCGTCGGGAGCGTTCCCCTCCGCTGCCGAACCGATCGGGGATCCGGGCGGTCCCGAACTCGGGGACGGTGGCTGAAACCAGTGTTCCTCATCGTCGAGACTCTCGTACCGTTCCGGTAGCGGGCCGTCCGCCGCGCTCGGCTCGTCGACCTCCGCCTGATCCGGCACCCGGTGCGAGGGAAGGCTTATTGCGCGGGAATCGTTCCGCCACACGTACCAGCCGGAGCTGGGCCACATGAGGTCATCGGCACTGACCGGATCGGTCTCCTGATACGCGTCTCGGAGCACGTCACCGTCGGACAGGCCATGGTTGGAATGGCCGTTCGTCACTGTTGTCGCCCTCCGAACGTGTTGTGAATCGTTTGGTCGTAGCCGTGAATGGCGTGGTCGCCGCTGCTGTTGAAAGTCACGTTGGTTGGGGCAGCCTCGGCGAGCGTCGTGGCGGCGAGCCGTGGTGCGGCCGGCAGGCCCTCGATGGGCAACGTGCCTTTGGGTGACTCGAAGATGGCCGGGTCGGCCAACCGCCAATCCAAGCCCGGCACATGGAGCCAAGCGGGCTGTTCGAAGGTCTTGACTTTCACCAGGCGCCGCGAGTATCGCTGATCCACCGTCTCTCCGGTCGCACAGCCGCTGTCGAACACGTCCTCGTACACTCGCTGGGAAATGATCACCGCAGTATTGGTGATCTCGGGGTTTGCCCGCGCCAGCAGGCTCCGCAGTGCCTGGTCGTCCAGCAGCCGATGGGTATGCACCATCGGAACACCGAGTCCACTGGCGGGCAATGGGCCGACATGGATGCTCACCCGGAGCTGCAATGGTGGCTGACCGGGGTGCTTGGTCCGCCACGTCGACAGGACCTCACGCAAGGCATCCGGAAAGCATCCCACTAGCCCCGGGAGCACCTCGGGGTCCAGGCCGGCAACGTAGCCGTCACCGGTGTGTTGCCCGAACATCCGGCGTTCCCAGCGGCCGCTCAGACCGATGGTGGTCAGCGCGCGGGCCAGGAGTTGCTGGATGTCCGAGTTCACCTGCTGCATGACCTTGCTGGTGTGGGCACTGAAGTTCCGGGCATCGACGGCCAGGACCGCTCGATAGGGCCACAGTGCTTCCCAGGACGGCGTCATGGTCACTCCCTTGTCCGCATTGTTCGAGTAGCCTCATCGGCTACTTTTCTGGACTGCGGAAACCGGAACCGTCCAGGATTGGACGTTCTAGTTGTGACGTGCCTCATATGCACTGTCTCGGCCCGGCTCCGCACTTGGAGCGGCCGCGGCTTCCAGGCCGACCGGATCCAGCACGATCAAGTGGCTCCGACCCAGCGAGAGGACGGACGCCACTCGCAGTCGATTCAGCACGGGCATGGCGGTTGATCGACTCATCGCCGCCATGGCGGCCAACTCTTCGCGTGGCATGCCAAGTTCCACGAGTACGCCATCGTTTACGGGCCGGCCGATCTCCCGGGCGAGACATGCCACGACGCGCGCCAGCCGAGCCGCCGGAGGCAATCTGACAAGGTCGCTACGCAGGCGTTCGTTCTCCTGCATGCGATCTACCGCGAGGCGATACACCTCGGTTGTGAGCCGGTGTCGGTCGACGTAGCCGCGGAAGGCGTGAGCGGGGAGAACATATCCGACACAGGCCGAGACGGCCTGGATCGTCGCCGAGCGGCGGCGATCGAGGAGTGCCCCCATTTCGCCCAACACTTCTCCGGGGCCACGCAGCATGAGAGTGAGGGTGTCGCCGTTTTCCGCACTCTGCACCACTTTGACGATGCCCTCGGTCAGGGCGATGACCGACGTGGCCGATTCTCCCTGGCGCAATAACTGGGTGCCGCGTCGATAAGGTCTCCGCCGACCCCGAGCGATGAGCTCCTGCCAGGCGGATTCCGGGACGATGTCACGAAAGTTCACCCCGACTCCTTCGACCAACCGTTACCCGACGGCTGCCGTCAGGCCCAGGGTCACCGATCCGGCCACTGCCAAGGCGAGCGACCACTGCACACGCCGGTGCTTGGACCAGGCGATCTCACTCATCACGATCAACTGCCTGGACAATGCCGGCAGGAGATCGTTGTCTCGCAGCGCGGTCTCGAGTGCGACCGGATCCCAGGTGCGCATGTGACCGAAAAACAGGAAGTCCCCATCCGCGTCCGGGCCGCGCCGTTCCTTGCGCAGGTTGGGCGAGATCGCAACGGCGGCGCAGGCGGCGCCACAGGCCAGGAAACCGGCGGCCACGCACAGGATCGGCCGCGCCGTGCCGGAGCCGAAACCTCGGGATCCCTGATCCGATCCGACCAGCACCCCCAGAACAGCAAGGATTGTCGACTGGAAGGTCAGGGCGAACGACGCCTTCGCATCCGCCTTTCCGGTCCAGTCCGCGAGCGCGCCATGTATTCTCCACGCGGCCTCGAGCGGATCTGCGGGCATCGTTCCCCCTTGACTGCCACATGGATGCCGTCCGGCCCTCGACTGCTGCGAGCCCTCCTCCCGAAGCCGCATTCCATGGTAATAGGACATGCTCGTACGAGTGGCGAAATCCGTTATTTTTGGAAATGAGCAGACCGTAACCGCTTGGCACATCCCGAAGCGATGCAACCGCCGATGCTGTCGATGCACGCGGGCAGCTGGCATCAGCGGATTCAGCACCAATCATGACTATATCGGGTGAAATATCCCTTCATCGTTTCGGCGTCACCGGCTTGAACTCCGCCGATTGCGGGTGGTCGGCAACCAAGAAGGCTGCGGGCGACAGCGGGGAGCAGATGCGGGCTTCAACAGGGCAACGGCCCGCGCGACTCCGGCGCTTGCCGGACCGGCGGGAGTTCGGGTGGGTGCGTGTCACCCGCGCGTGGGGAGTGCACAGGCCGTGCGCCGGTCGGTTGGGTGGGGGATCGGTGGCGGGGATGCGGCGGGGATGCTTCGCCCGGCTGTGCGGGCGGGGATGTGGCGCGGGTGAGCGGGAACATACCGTTGTCGGGACGCCTTGCCCCGGCCGAGTCCCGGTCCTACCCGTTTGCTTCGGGCCCAGGCCCTGTCCCATCCGTTTGCTTCGGGCCGCGGCCCTGTCCCGCCCGTTCGTCCGGGTCGAGGCCCGGCCCGGCCCGCTTGCTCGGATCGAGTCCCGGTTCATCCGTGCCTGTTCGACTGGAGTCCCGCATGCAGCCGATCGACCCACCGGCCCCGGCCCCGGCACCGTTGCCATCGCCGTCCCGGTCGGCGTTTCGTCGGTCCGTGGTGCGGCGGCGGGCGCGGGTCGGGGTTTCGTGTGCGGTGTTGTTGGCCGGTGTGGCCGGGACCCTGGTGGGGACCAACGCGCAGGCCGCGGGCGGTGTGGATGCCGCTGCCGGGGTGGTGAATCCGTACGGGGCACTCGGGGCGCAGCGTCCGCAGTGGCAGGTGTGTGACTGGTATACCGCTCCCGGGCCGGATGATCCCGATTGGCGGGAGTATCCGGTCACCTACTGCGCGGACGTGCGGGCGCCGCTCGACTGGTACGACCGGAGCAAGGGCACGATCACCGTACGGGTGACCCGAGTTCCCAGTACCGGCGGCCCGGCCCGGCGCGGCGTGCTCCTGGTCAACCCGGGCGGTCCCGGCAGCGACGGCTCGCAGTCGGCCACCCGGACCGCCAAGTCGCAGCCCGAACTGCAGCACGCCTACGACCTGATCGGCTTCGCGCCGCGCGGCGTCGCGCCCTCGACGAGGGTGGACTGTGCCGTCGACTGGTCGCGATACGACCCGGTCGCCGACACCCGGGACCGTTCGCCGGGCAACACCGCGCGGCAGCTCGAGGACGCGCGCCTGGTCGGACGGGCCTGCGCGGGCGCGGCGTTCGCGCCGTACGCGACCAGCGATCAGACCGCGCGGGACATGGACCTGATCCGGGCCGTGCTCGGCGAGCGGCGTACCAACTACCTCGGCTTCTCCTACGGCACCTGGCTGGGCGCGTGGTACGCGGCCGGCTTTCGCAACCGCGTGGACCGGTTCGTCCTGGATTCGAACATGAACTGGCTCGCCACTCCGGAGGACGTCTACGTGGACGCGTGGGCGCGTGGCTTCCAGCGCCGCTTCGATGTGCAGTTCCTGCCCTGGCTGGCCCGTCACGACGACCGGTACGGGTTCGGTGCCACGCCGGAGGCGGCGTACGCGGCGTACGAGGAGTTGCGGGCCGCGGTCGCCGAGCAGGAGCGCGGTACGGCGTTCGACGCGGCGCAGGCGACCGTGCTGTACAACTCGGGTGATTGGCCGCGTTGGGCCGAGCAACTGCGCACGATGCGCGCCGATCCGAGTCGCGCGCCGGCCCTGCTGGCGCCGCCGAGGGTGCCGGTCGGCAAGCCGGACAGCGGGGCGCACTGGGCGCTGCGCTGCGGGGACGCCCGGTGGTCGCAGGATCCCGCGTACTGGGTGGAGCGGGGCGATCGGCTCGGCGCGCGTTTCCCGGTGGCCGGTTCCCTGGCCACCGAACAGCCCTGTGCCTTCTACCCGTTCGCCACCGCGCACGCCGCCGCGCCGAATGCGGCCAAGCTGCCCCGGATGCTCATGGTGCAGAACCAGCTCGATCCGGCGACGCCGGCCGACGGCGCGTTGGCCGCCGCCGCGGAGTCCCGGCAGCCGATGATCTTCGTCCGGGACGCGGGCGATCACATCGCGTACAACAGCGGCAACGCGTGCGTCGACGCCCGGGTGAACGACTACCTCGTGCGCGGCGGCCGGCCGACCACGGTGATCTGCGAGGGACTGCCGCTGCCCCTGGACGACGTGGTCCACCCGGTGGGCGCGGCCGGGCCACAGCCCCCGCAGCCGACGCGCTAGCCGGACACGACGCGGGCCCCATCGCCGACCAGGTCGGCGATGGGGCCCGCGTCTCGATCACCCGATCGGGGCGGAGACCGGTGGATCAGTGCACGAGCACCGGGATCGGTACCTCGTCGGCGTCCGTGTCCCCGTCCGCGTTCTTGTCGTTCGCGGCGACCATCGTGCTGTCCCCGTGTCCGACGGTGATGAACGTGAACGCGATCGTCGAGGCCACCGCCAGGATGCCGACCGCCCACCAGATCGCGGTGGCGTAGCCGTGCACCATGGCCTGCATCTTCAGCGCCTCCAGGCCACCGGAGCCGGCCGCGTGCGAGGCCACGTAGGACGTGGTGGCACTGGCCGCGATGGTGTTCAACAGCGCCGTCCCGATCGCGCCGCCGACCTGCTGCGACGTGTTGACCATCGCCGAGGCGACGCCCGCGTCGCGCGGCTGGACGCCGTACGTGGCCAGGCTCATCGCCGGCATGAACGCGGTGCCCATGCCCAGGCCGAGCAGGATCTGCGCGGGCAGGATCAGCCCGACGTAGGAGCTGCCGACCTCGAGCTGGGTGAGCAGCAGCATGCCGACACCCGCGGTCAGGAAGCCGGGGCCCATCAGCAGCCGGGCGGGCACCCGGGTCATCAGCCGTGCGCCGATCTGGGTCGAGCCGGTGATCATGCCCGCGATCATCGGCAGGAAGGCCAGGCCGGTCTTGACCGGCGAGAAGCCCTTGACGATCTGGAGGTAGTAGGTGAGGAACAGGAACAGGCCGAACATCGCGATGATCGCGAGGCCGAGCGAGAGGTAGATACCGGCCCGGTTGCGCTCGCCGAGCACCCGCAGCGGCAGCAGCGGGGCCTTGACCCGGCTCTCCACGAAGACGAACGAGGCGAGCAGCACGACGGCGGCGACGAACAGACCCACGGTGCTGCCGGCGGTCCAACCGTGGCTCTCCGCGCGGGTGAAGGCGTAGACCAGGGTGCCCAGGCCGACCGAGGACAACACCACGCCGGGGATGTCCAGCGGCGAACGGTTGCGGGTGCCGAACGGCTCCCGGATCACCAGCACCGCGCCCGCGATGGCGACCACGGCGAACGGGATGTTGACGAAGAACGTCCAGCGCCAGTTCATGTATTCGGTCAGCACGCCGCCCAGGATCAGGCCCACCGCGCCACCACCACCGGCGATCGCGCCGAAGATGCCGAACGCCTTGGCACGTTCCTTGGCGTCGGTGAACATCACCGCGAGCAGGGACAGTGCGGAGGGGGCGAGCAGCGCGCCGAAGATGCCCTGGAGCGCACGGGCGCCGAGCAACATCCCGGTGCTCGCGGCTATGCCGCCGAGCGCGGACGCGGCGGCGAAGCCGGTCAGGCCGACGATGAAGGTGCGCCGCCGACCCCACAGGTCGGCGATCCGGCCGCCGAACAGCAGCAGCCCGCCGAACGCGAGGGCGTACGCGGTGATCACCCATTGTTTGTTGCCGTCGGAGATGCCCAGGTCGGTCTGGGCGGACGGCAGCGCGATGTTCACGATGGTGCCGTCGAGGACGACCATCAGCTGGGCGACGGCGATGAAGATCAGCGCTTTCCAGCGCCGGGGGTCGGGGCCGCCGGTATCGGGCACCGGGCTTTTGAGGCGGTCGGGTCCGGACCGGGCGGACGCGGACGAATCGGACTTGGACAGGTCGGTCTTGGGCGGGGTGGTTCCAGACATGGGGGTACTCACCTGGGGGTGCGAAGCGACGGTGGGCGTCGCGATGGGGTGGACGGTGCGCCCTCGCCCGCGCGCTGGGCGCGCGGCGACGGTGAAGTGTTGCCGGGGCTATCGGTACATGGTCACAGGCGGGTCCGACATCCGATGGAGTCGCCGGAGTCGCCGGAGTCGGTGGGACGCGTCAGCGCCGGTCGGGCCGGGCCTGGTCCTCCTCGGTGTCGGTCAGGTGTTCCAGATCCCGCATCGACACCGCGGTGCCGGGCAGCGGGGTGGGGTCGGGTGCGCGCAGACCGTCGAGCAGCACGTCGAGGTGACGGTGTACGAACCGGTCGTTCACCATGCAGCCGCCCATCCCGGGCAGCGGTCGGGTGAGTTGGGTGATCGCCATCAGCAGATCACCCGAGCCGATGTCGGCCCGCAGCCGGCCCTCGGCCCGAGAGCGCGTCATCAGCGTCTCGACCAGGTGCTCCAGCCGCGTCCGGGCCGCGATCAGCTCGGGGTGTGTCTTGTCGACGGTGTCGGACATCAGCGTGCACAGCGCGCCGATCCGCTCCTCCGTCGCGCCGTGTGCGAAGCGCCGCAGGGCCGTGAAGGCCTCCGGCTCCTCGGCCGCGGCCAGCTCGCCCTGCTCGGTCATCCGTTCCAGGACGGAAAGGATGACCCGATGGGCCAGCTCGCCGCGGTCGGCGAAGTGGCGGTAGAGGGTCGCGTTGCCGACCCCGGCGCGACGCGCGACCTCGTCGAACGGCACGTCCGCGCCGTGCTCGACGAACATCTCGCGCGCCGCGGCGATGATCCGCTCGCGGTTGCGTCGGGCGTCGGCGCGAAGCCGCGGACCACGGTCCTCGACGACGTCGGTGATGACGGCGACGCCTGCGGTGCTGCCCATGATCCGGCTCCTTCCCATCCTGTCGGTGTGTGCTGACCGAGGCCCGATGCACAACCGGGGAAAGAATCCCCGATTGTTGATTCGCTCGGTTAAACGGACAGGAAGTCCCCGGATATTTCGATTGGCGACGTGACCTGGGTCACATTGTTCGAATCGGGTGTTCGTCGGGTGCTTGTCGGCTGGTCGTCGGGTGCTCGTCGGGTGCTCGTCGGGTCTCCCGCAGGCTCCCTACCAGGCGAAAGACTCCGGAGCCGGGCCCGGGCCGGGGAAGATCCGGTCGAGTTCGGCGAGCGCGTCCGCGTCCAGCTCGACGCTCAGTGCGCGTAGCGCCGACTCGAGTTGGCCGAGCGTACGGGGGCCCACGATCGGCCCGGTCACCTCCGGCCGGGTGAGCAGCCAGGCCAGCGCGACCTCGCTCGGCGGCGTGCCGAGCTTGGTGCACAGTTCCTCGTACGCCTCGATCTGCCCGCGCCGCGCGGCCAACTGCGTCTGCGCCCGGTCACCGCCCGTGCGATGCCGGCCGCCCTCGCGCTCCTTCTCCAGTACGCCGCCGAGCAGGCCGCCCTGTAGCGGCGACCACGGGATGACGCCGAGTCCGTACGCCTGCGCGGCCGGCAGTACCTCGGCCTCCGCCGCGCGTTCGGCCAGGTTGTACAGGCACTGCTCGCTGACCAGCCCGAGCGACGAGCGGCGGGCCGCGGCCTCCTGGGCCTGGGCGATATGCCAGCCGGCGAAGTTGGACGAGCCGACGTAGAGCACCTTGCCCTGGGCGACCAGCAGGTCCATCGCCTGCCACAGCTCCTCCCACGGCACCCGCCGGTCGATGTGGTGCATCTGGTAGACGTCGATGTGGTCGGTGCCCAGCCGGCGCAGGCTGTTCTCGCACGCCTGACGGATGTGCCGGGCGCTCAGGCCGCCCGAGTTGGGCAGATCGCCCCAGCTTCCGTAGACCTTGGTGGCCAGGACGACCCGGTCCCGATGGTCGCCGCGGGCCAGCCAGCGCCCGACCAGTTCCTCGGTCGCGCCCCGGGCACCGGCGCCGGTCAGCTGGGAACGTCCGTATACGTCGGCCGTGTCGAAGAGGTTGATCCCGGCGTCGAGCGCGACGTCCATGATCCGGCCGCTGTCGCGTTCGTCGGTGGCGGGGCCGAAGTTCATCGTGCCCAGGACCAGCCGGCCGACGGTGAGTCCGGTGCGGCCGAGTTGCGTGTAGGGCATGTCGATCGAGGGCGTGGCGGTGGGGGAGGAGGTCATGTCCTGGTCGCTGCCCAGCGCGGTGGGCGCGGAACCGCCGATCGGGCGCCGGGTCGGTCAGCGACTTGCCGCCAGCCGCCGGGTGTGCTCCTCCCACGCGGCGGTCAGTCGGTCGACGGCGGATTCGAGGGTGGCCGCCGATTCGGCGAAGGACAGGCGTACGCCGGAGCGGTGCCGGCCGTCCACGCACGCGGCGACGCCGGGGGCGACCAGGACGCCGTAGCGCGCGGCCAGGTGCACAAATGTGGTGGCATCGGCGACCGGCAGCGCGGCCCACAACGACAGGCCCGCCTGCGGCGGGTCCACCCGCCACGCCGGCAACTGGCCCGCCACCAGGTCGAGCAGCAGGTCCCGGCGCTCGGTCAGGGCGCGGCGCAGCCCGTCCTGCCAGGGCGCGTCGGCGGCGCGCAGCAGCCGGGCGGCCAACACCTGCGCCGGCACGCTCGGCGCCACCGCGCCGGTCGCGGCGGCCTGTGCCAGGTAGCCGCGCAGTGCGCCCGGGGCGCGCAGCCAGCCCACCCGCAGGCCGGCCCAGAACATCTTGGACAACGAGCCGATCGCGATCACCGCGTCGTCGCCGGCGGCGAGTGGGCCGGGCCGGTCGGCGCCCGGGGCCAGGTCCAGGCCGGCCTGGGCCAGGTCCTCGACCAGGACCGCGTCCCGGCCCCGGGACACCGCGAGCAGCGCGCGGCGCCGGGTGCCGGCCAGGGTCGCGCCGGTGGGGTCGTGGGCGGCCGAGGCGACCAGGATCACCGGCGCGTGCAGGCGGGCGGCGGCCCGGTCGACGGCCGCCACGTCCAGCCCGAGCGTGTCCACCCCGACGCCGATCAGCCGGCCCCCGGCCGCCGCCACCGTGGCGGCCAGGCCGGGTGTGGTCGGGCAGCCGGTGAGCACCGTGCGCCCCGGCGAGACCAGCGCCGCGATCACCAGGGACAGCGCGTGCCGGGCGCCGGCGGTGACGATCAGCTGGTCGGGGGTGGTCGGCAGGCCCAGGTGGGTGCTCAGGTGCGCGGCCAGTGCGGCGCGCAATTCGGGCAGGCCGCCGGGGTGCAGGCCGTGGCCGTCCCGACCGGACAGGGTGAACGAGCCGTCCACGGGCGGGAGATGGCCGGTGCCGGCTGGGACGGACAGGGACAGGTCGAGGACCTCGGCATCGGGGACGAGGCGGCGGACCGGGAGTACGGCGGCGGTGGGCGGGTGGGTCCAGCCGGGGCGCGGTTCGACGAACGTGCCGGCGCCCTGGCGGCGCTGGACCAGGCCGGCGGCGGCGAGCGTCTCGTAGCCGCGGACGACGGTGCCGCGACCGACGCCGAGGGCGTCCGCGAGCGGGCGCTCCGCGGGGAGGCGGGCGCCGGCGCCGGCCAGGCCGCGTTCGATCGCCTCGGCCAACGACTCGGCGATCCGCCGGTGGCGCGGGCCGGGCCGGGCCTGCCACTCGTCCAGGGCGATCCGTACCCACCAGCCCAGATCCTGGTCCATTCGCTCAGATTGGCACTGTCTCGGGCGTGGGACAACGGGCAGGGTGGCTGTCGTTATCGGTGATCGGTGCCGGTATTCGGCGTTCACCCGCCGTTGTCGGCTCGCAGGGAGAGGCCCGCCGTTGTCTTCCACCCCCACCCCAACCCTGGCCAGACGCTTCTGGGAAACGATCGAACCCGTCCACGCGGTCGCCTACTTCGCGCCCGAACCGGCCGAGGCGGCCCGCGCGTTGGGCCTGATCGGCTGGTGGATGGGGTACTTCGCGGGCCGCCTCGCGCCACTGGGCCCGCTGCGCGCACCCGAGGCCAACGCGCTGTGCTTCGCGTTCGCGCCCGCCCGGGTGGCCCGCGCGCTGCCGGACGCGTGGGCGTACACGACGCCCGCGAAGGTGCTGGACACCCGGATCGGCGCGGTCGAGGCGGCGCTGACCCGGGTCCTGCCTCCGGTCGGCGACCGCCTCCTCGAACGGCTCGCCGACCTGCTGGAGCGGGCCGTCGAGGGATGCGGGTACGAGGGCCGGCCGCTCGCCGCGGCCTGGTCGGGGGTGCGGCGTCCGGACAGTGTGGTCGGCCGGCTGTGGCTGGCCACTACGGTGCTGCGCGAACATCGCGGCGACGGGCACATCATCGCCGTCGTACACGCCGGCCTCACCGGCATCGAGGCCACCCTCACCCACGCCGCCACCGGCAACGTCCCGCGCGACCTGCTGCAGAGCAGCAGAGGCTGGTCCGACGCGCAGTGGGAACTGGCCCGCCGCCGCCTGGTCGCGCGCGGCCTGCTCGACCGCGACTCCCGACTCACCAAGACCGGCGGAGCGTTGCGCCGCGACATCGAACACGCCACCGACCGCCTCGCCGCCGACCCGGTCACCCTGCTGGGCGCCGCCGGCGTGGAGGAGGCGATCACGCTGGCCACGCCGCTGGCCCGACACCTGGTCGACAGCGGTCTGATCCCCGTACCCAACCCGATCGGAGCACCACGCCCGTGAAGCCCCAGGCACCATTCGACACGGTCCGCGTCGAGCGCGACGGCGCCATCACCACGCTGACCATCGACCGGCCGAAGAAGCTCAACGCGCTCGACTACGCCACCATCGACGCGCTCACCGCAGCGCTGGACGCGGTGGAGGCCGACGACACACAACGGGCTGTCATCCTGACCGGCGCGGGCGAGCGCGCGTTCAGTGCCGGTGCGGACATCGGCGACCTGGCCGGCAGCATCGCCGGCGGCGTCGATCGGGCGCTGCGCGAGATCGTCGGCCGCGGCCAGGGCCTGACCCGACGCATCGAGAACTTCCCCAAGCCGATGATCGCCGCAGTCAACGGCCTTGCCTACGGCGGCGGTTGCGAGATCACCGAGGCCGCACCGCTGGCCGTCGCGGCCGAGCACGCCACGTTCGCCAAGCCCGAGATCACCCTGGGCTTCCCGCCGCCGTTCGGCGGATCGCAGCGGTTGCCCCGGCACGTCGGCCGCAAGCTCGGCCTGGAACTGATCCTGACCGGCGACCCGATCGACGCCCCGCGCGCCGCCGAACTCGGCCTGGTCAACCGGGTGGTACCGGCCGAGGACCTGATGCCGACGGCGGTCGCCCTGGCCGAGCGGATCATCCGGCATCCGGCGAGCGCGGTACACGCGTGCCTGGCCGCGGTGACGCGGGGGATCAACCTGCCGATCGACGAGGGTTTGGCGGTGGAGGCGTCGTGGTTCGCGACCACGGTCCCGACGGCGGGCGTCACGGCGGGCCTGGAACGCTTCCTGAGCCGAACGCGGACGATGTAGGCGGGGGTTGGTCGCTGTTGGGTGCCGTGCCGGCCCGGGGTGCGGTCGCCGGGTTGAGGTGCGTCCCGGGTTGACTCGGAGCCTGGCTACCGGGCCGGGCCGGGACGCGTCCGGGGCCGACCCGGGGCGTGGCTGCCGGGCATGGATGCTTTCCGGGCCGGAGGCGTCCGGGGTAGGCGGGGGTTCGTCGTTGCCGGCGGTCTCCGCGCCGATTGGGGGCGCCATCGGGGCAGGGTGCTTCCTGGGTCGGAGGTGTGTGTTGCGGGCGGCTGTACACCGTCGTTCGTCGCCTTCGTGCCTATCGGGGGTGTCCCTGCCGGGGCGGGGTGCTTCGTGGGTCGAACGCGTCCGGTGTGGGCGGGGGTTCGCCGTCCGTGGTCTTCGTGCCGGTCGTGGCGCCGTGGCGTCGTAGCACTGCGGCGCCGAGGCCGGTTCGGTGTGTTCCCGGGCTGAACGCGTACTTTGTGGGCGGCGGTTCATCGATTGCGGTCTTCGTGGCGGCAGGGGTTCGTCGCCGGGTTGGAACGCTTCGTCGGCGAAATGCGTCCGTTGTAGGCGGGGGTCGGCGTTCGACCGCCCTCGCCACGGTCGGCCCGCCGACGCGGATCGCTCCCGATCCGCGTGGTCGGCCGGCCACGACGCAGGGGGACGATCCACATCGCCATCGCCGAACCCGGGCGAACCGCCAAGGAGCCGGGCGGACTTGCCGCCGATGTCGACGCCGACGCGGAAAACGCGGACGCGGATTCCCAGGCCAAGGCCGGTGCCGGTGTCGGTGCCGAGGGCGATGCCTCGGCGCACCGGGCCGGTGTCCGCGAGGTCGATGCGGCCGATGCGGCCGACGGTCGGGCCGACTCGCCCGAGGCCGACGGGCCCGCTGCGGCGCCGCCGCGTCGAGGGTGGTTGCGGCGTCGGTGGCGGTCGTGGAGTCGGTGGCGGCGGATCACCGTCGTCGTGCTGCTCCTGGTGAGTCTGCCGGTCGTACCCGTCGCCGCCGCCGCGCTCGCGCTGCGCCTGGAGTACGCCGGCGACCCGTCGGACCAGGCCCGTACCCGCGGCCGGGACGCGATCTGGCTCGGCCACGCGTGGGTGGACGGCCGCAAGGGCCCGGCCGAACTGGCCGCGCTGGCCGGGCGGTTACGCGGTACCGGCATCCGCGACCTGTACGTGCACACCGGCCCCCTCGAAGACGACGGCACACTTCCGGCCCGCGACTACCCCAGGGCGAGGTGGCTGATCGACGCGGTACACCACGAACTGCCGGGCGTCCGCGTCCAGGCCTGGCTCGGCAACATCGTCTCGCACGGCGGCCCCGGCCTGCACCTGGACCAACCGCGTGTCCGCGAGGCCGTCACCGCGTCGGCCGCCCACGTCCTCGATGCCGGTTTCGACGGCGTGCACTTCGACCTGGAACCGATCTGGTCCGGAAACGAGGACTTCCTGACCCTGCTCACCGCCACCCACGCGCTCACCACCGCCCGCGGCAGGCAACTCTCCGTCGCCGCCGCCCAGATCGACCCGCTGCCGGCCCTGCACTCGGCCGCGCAACTGCTTCGCGACCACCCGAAGTGGTGGTCCCAACGCTACTTCGGCCAAGTGGCCCGCCGCGTCGACCAGATCGCGATGATGTCCTACGACACGTCGATGCCGCTGGAGTCCCTGTACGGCGGCTACGTGGCCGAACAAACCGCCCTGGCCCTCGAAGCGACCCCGTCCCGGGTGGACGTGCTGATGGGCCTACCCGCCTACTACGCCGATACGTGGGGCCACCGCGGCTCCGCCGAAACCGTCCCGGCGGCGATCCGAGGCGTCCGCCTGGCCGTCACCCGGCACGCCCTGCACCGCCCCTCCGTCGGGGTGGCCCTGTACGTCGACTTCACCGCCACGGACGAGGACTGGTCGGCCTACCACAAGGGTTGGTGCCGCCTGGACTCGTAGCCCACCCCCAACGCGCCGTCCGAATCCCGCCGGCACCCGAGCCGAACCCCCAGCACCCTGATCCCATGACGACCGCCACCACGGCAACCACCGAATCCCCCGAGTCCACCGAATCCCCCGAGTCCACCGCATCAACCACCCCCGCCATCCCGACCTTCACCGTCCACGCGATCCCCCCGGACCTGCTCGGCAAGGTCCGCAGCACCGGCCTGGATGTCTCCGGCAACCCGATCGAGTTCCGCGTCGCCGGCGGCGGCGAACCGCTGCGCTGCTGCCTTCGCGAGGCCGCCCCGGCCGAACCCATCATCCTGTTCGGCTACGAACCCCCGCTCCCGACGAGCCCGTACCGAGAGATCGGCCCGGTCTTCACGCACGCCGCTCCCTGCCCCGGCCCCACCACCGACGCCTACCCGCCGCACTGGCGAAACCGCGCCCAGATCTTCCGCGCCTACGACGCCGACGGCCGCATCCACCCCACGTCCCGAGCGCACGACGGCGGATCCCCGGAGGAAACCCTCACCACGATCCTCGCCGACCCGGAAATAGCCCAGATCCACATCCGCAACATCACCTACGGCTGCTTCATGTTCGTTGTCACCCGCCCGACAACTCTCGCGACAACTCCCGCCTGACCCACGCGAGTTCGCGGGCCGCGCGGCCACGCGTCCGCGCGGCCACACCGAAGCGATTGCCGCGGCAGCCGGAGGAACCCAAAAGCACGACGCCCCCGGCAACCACGGTCGACGACAACCGATGTCTCGTCGACGGATCAGGCGTCGGGAGTGGCAACCGCCTGTTCAGCGGTAGGCCCGCCGGCCTCGACGTCCGGCCGGTTGCCCAGGAATCCGGCGACCAGGTCGCGGAATTCCGCCGGCTTGTCGATCCAGGGCCAGTGTCCGCATCCGGCCAGCACCTGCGACCGGGCGGCCGGGTAGCAGGACGCGACGAGCCGCGTCGGCGCGGTGCCTGCCACGCCGTCCTCGGCACCGGCGACCGCCAGCACCGGGCCGAGCACAGCGGCGCGGCGGGCAACTTCGGCGGTGGCAGCCGCGGTGGAGGCGGGGCGCACATAGAAGGCCTCGCGCAGCCACGAAGGCGGCTGCGGATAGCCGGCCTCGGCCTCGTAGTGCCTTCGTGTCGCCTCCGACCAGGCGCCGTAGCTCCACGGCGACACCCCGGCGGCCAGCGCCTCGGCACTTCCCGGCTCGCAGGCCCGCCGCTCCCGAATGGCAGCCACCTCGGCCTCGTCCACCTCCCGGGCGACCAGGCCGACCGGGGTAACCAGTACCAGCTTGCCCAACCGCTCCGGGTGGCGGGCCGCGAATTCCTGAGCCGTCAGGGTGCCGGCCGAGTGGCCGAGCACGTCCACCCGCTCCATGCCCAGGTGTCGGCGCAGTTCCTCGACGTCCCGGCCCTGCTCGGTGAAGGCGCAACTGCCACGGTCCGCGGGGACGTCGGACCGCCCGGCGGCCCGGGCATCGAGGAGTACCAGAGTGTGGTGGCGATCCAGTCCGCCGAGATCGCCGAGATCGCGGACGTCCGCCCCCGGCCCGCCCGCCAGGCAGACCAGCGCCGGGCCGCTCCCGGTGGTCGAGTAGTACAACCTGGTTCCGTCAAACGAAGTGAAGTAAGGCACGAGACGCATCCTCGCAGGGAATGGCTTCGCCGGTTGCGGGTGTTGTCCGTACCCGAACGTGACCGTCGGCGATCGGGCGCGGTCAGGTCATCCCGACCGGTTCGCCGGGATCAGGACGGCACCGGGAAGCGCCGCGCGGGCCGGGAGGCCGAGTCGTGGGTCGGCGGATGCAAGGATGGAGCATGGCTGATTTCCGGATCCCCGAGCGTCACGCCCAGTTGCTCGAGTACGCGCAGAGCCTGACCCCGCCATCTGGCTGGAAGATCGAAGTCTCCGGCGACGAGATCATCATGATGGCAGGGCCGTCGGTGATCCATCAGCGCAATCTGCTGATCGTTCGCGAGCAGTTCGACACGCATCGGCCGGGTGATCTGATGCCGAGCGAGAACACCGATCTGGCATCGCCGAATGTCGGAAAGTTGCGTAATCCGGATCTGACCTACATTCCCGTCGCGGTGGTCGAACTCGGCGGCAACGACGTGCCGGCGGAACTGGCGGCGATTGCGGTGGAGATCGTTTCGCCGTCGAATCCGGAGAATGATTTGGTCGGGAAGGTGCGGGACTACCCGCTGATGGATATCCCGCTGTACCTCCTGGTCGATCCGCGCGAGGCGGCGATCACGCTCTACTCCGAACCGGGTGACGGGCGTTACCACCGACAGTGGAACGGGAAGTTCGGGGACACCGTGCCGATTCCCGAACCCTTTGGGTTCGGGTTGGTTACCGCCGGGCTTGTTCGTTATCCGGTTTGATCGGGTGGACCTTCGGGATTGTGCCCACTCGTTTCACGGTGCGGATTATCGGGGCGGTTTCCACCGTTTCGATG
Organism: Embleya sp. AB8; assembly: GCF_049739465.1. Classification (NCBI taxonomy): domain Bacteria; kingdom Bacillati; phylum Actinomycetota; class Actinomycetes; order Kitasatosporales; family Streptomycetaceae; genus Embleya; species Embleya sp. AB8. The sequence goes on along the minus strand of NZ_JBMHHY010000016.1, from coordinate 84,329 downwards.
CCTGGTAGTGGGCCCAGGCGGTCGGCCAGGTAGGTGTACAGGGCCTCGTCGTCGGCGGTCAGGGTGGTGGCCACCAGGTTGGTGCGGCCTGTGGTGGCGGCTGCGTAGGCGACCTCCGGGTGGGTGGCCAGGGTGGCGCCGATGGTGGCCAGGTGGGCCGGGCGCACGGTCAGCCACATGGCGGTGGCGGACGGGTTGCCGATCGGGCGTTCGTCGACTTCCAGGTCGAAGAAGAGGGCGCCGGCCGTGCGCAGGTGGGTGATCCGGCGGCGGGCCGTGGACTCGTGGCAGCGCGCGGTCGCGGCGAGCGCGGCGTGTGGGGCTCGGCCGTCGCGGCTGAGCACGGCGAGCAGGACGTGGTCGAGGTCGGTGAGTTCGACCGGGCCGGATCGGGCGTCGGGGGTCGGGTAGGGCGGGGCGAGCGCGTCCTGTTGGGCCTGGCTCAGGGCGGGCCGGCCGAGTACGCTCGCCGGGCCGTCCCACGAAGTGGGGCCGCCCTTGAACAGCCGCAGCAGGCGGTGTGCGGTGATCGAGGTGACCCGGCGGCCGGCCGGGATGCGGTCCAAGAGGAGTTCGTCGCGGTCGTCGTCGCCGGCGCCGGCCACCACCAGGTGGCAGACGATCTCGGTGCCGCCGGAGGCAAGCCGGACCCAGCGGGTGTCCTCGCGCTCGGCCAGCGCGCGGGCCAGACCGAGCGCCGCGTGCGGGACGCACTGGAGGCGCAGCACCCACACGCTCTGCCCGACCGGTCGCGGGTTGAGCCGGCCCACCACGCGCAGTGCGGCGGTCTCGCGCAGGCGCGCATAGCGCCGGGCCACCATCTGGTCGGAGACGCCGAGCGCCGACGCGATTCGGCGCAGCGGCGCGCGTCCGTCGATTTTCAGTGCGTGGATCAGCTGTAGATCGAGGTATTCCACGTATAGGGAGTCTATATCCGGCAGGATCCGGCGTCCGGCTCGCGACTCGTTGCCTCGGGTGGTGGTGGGTTCGGATCCTCGTTCCCATGAGCAATTTCAAGGATCTGCGGCACTACATCGAGAACCTGACCACCACCCTCGGCGCCGACGAGGTCCGGCAGGTCGACGGCGCCGACCGGGACGCGGACATCGGCGGGATCACCGAGCTGATGGCGGAGCGTGAGGGGCCCGCGCTGATGTTCGACAACATTCCCGGATTCCCGGCGGGCTTCCGGGTGTTCACCAACTTCATGGGTACGCCGGCGCGTACCGCGGTGGCCCTGGGCCTGCCGCCGGACACCGCCAAGCTGGACATCGTGCGGGCCTGGAAGGACCTGAGCAAGCGGCTGGAGCCGATCCCGCCGGTGACCGTGGACACCGGTGCGGTCCTGGAGAACGTACTGGTCGGGGACGACGTGGACCTCGGCATCTTCCCCGCACCGCAGTGGCACGACGCGGACGGCGGTCGGTACATCGGCACCGCGTGCATGGTGATCACCCGCGACCCGGACACCGGGTGGGTCAACGTGGGCACCTACCGGGCCTGCGTCCAGGGTCGGGATCGGCTCTCGCTGTGGATGCTGGGCAACCGGCACGCCCGGGCGATCGCCGAGAAGTACTGGGCGCGCGGGCAGACCTGTCCGATCGCGGTCGTGGTCGGCCAGGACCCGATCCTGTCCACCGCGGCGGCGATCGCGGCGCCGGCGGGGATGTCCGAGTACGACCTGGCCGGCGGGCTGCGCGGGGAGGGCGTCGAGGTGCTGTTCGCCCCCGGCAGCGATCTGCCGGTACCGGCCCACGCGGAGATCGTGATCGAGGGCGAAATGCCGTCGCCGGCGGAGGAGTCGGTACTGGAGGGCCCGTTCGGCGAGTGGACCGGCTATTACACGCACTCCGGGCAGGAGACGGTGGTGCGGGTGACCCGGATCCTGCACCGGAACGATCCGATCATCCTGGGCGCGCCGCCGATGTTGCCCACCGTGCCGGCCGGCGATCAGGCGGTGCCGCTGTACTCGGCGTCGGTGACCTGGGATCACCTGGAGGCGTCCGGCGTACAGCACGTCAAGGGTGTATGGGCCTACGCCCGTCAGCTGATGATGGTCGTCTCGATCGAGCAGACCGGCGCGGGCGACGCGATGCACGCGCTGTTCGCGGCGCTCGGCCGCAAGCGCACCGGCGGGATGGAGCGCTACTTCGTGGTGGTCGACGAGGACATCGACATCACCGACATCAACCACGTGTTGTGGGCGATGTTCACCCGGGTCGACCCGGCCGAGTCGATCCAGGTGTTGCGCGCGCCGACCACCGCGATCGATCCGCGGCTGTCGCCGGACAAGCGGGCGGCGGGCGATCTGTCGATGGGCGTGGTGTTGATCGACGCGTGCAAGCCGTTTGCGTGGAAGGACCGGTATCCGGCTGCCAACCGCTTCGACGAGGCGAGCCGCGAGGCGCTGCGCCGGCGCTGGGCGGGCGTCCTGTCGTGACCACCGTCGCCGCTCCCGGCCGGCTGATCGTCGGGGTCACCGGCGCCACCGGGGCGCCGATCGCGGCCCGGATGTTGGAGATCCTGCGCCGGGTGCCGTACCTGGAGACCCATCTGATCCTGAGCACGTGGGCCCGCTCCACGATCGAGGTGGAGACCCCGTACTCGGTCCGCGAGTTCAGCGAACTGGCCGATGTCACGCACAGGTTCGGCGAGCTGGGGGCGACCGTGTCGTCCGGGTCCTATCCGGTCGCGGGCATGGTGGTGGTGCCGTGCAGCATGAAGTCGCTCGCGGCGATTCGGCACGGGTTCGCGGACAATCTGCTCACTCGGGCGGCGGATGTCACGCTCAAGGAGCGGCGTCCGCTGGTGCTGGTGCCGCGCGAGACGCCGCTGAGCGAGATCCATCTGGAGAACATGCTGGCGCTGGCTCGGATGGGGGTGCGGATCGTGCCGCCGATGCCGGCGTTCTACGACCGGCCGGGCAGTGTCGCCGAGGTCGTGGACCACATCGTGATGCGCGTCCTGGACCAACTCGGCCTGCCCGCCGCCGACGCGGAACTCGGCGAGCGTTGGCCGGGATTGTCCGACCTACGCGCCCGGTGAGGTGGAGGCGGTGAAGTGGAGGCAGTGAAGCGGATGCGGTGAGGCGGAGGTGGTGAAGCGGATGCGGTGAGGCGCGGGGTGCGGCGCAAGCGGCGAGGGATGCCCGTCCCTCGCCGCCCGCGTGTGTGGGCACCCGGCGCCGCGCCCGGTGCCGGTGCCGCGCCCGGCACCAGGGTCGTCCGGTCAGCGGAAGACGCCGGTGTGGCCGAGCGAGTAGCGGCCGGGTTGCGGGTAGACGCACAACCCGTGCGGGCCGATGCCGACCGGGATCCGGGCGAGCAGCTTGCCGTCGGTGGTGTCGATCGCGTACACCTCGGCGTTGTACCGCCCGCTGAGCCACAACACCTTGCCGTCGGCGGACACCCCGCCCATGTCCGGGCTGCCGCCGCCGGGGAGTTGCCACTTGGCGGCCAGCGTGCCGGTGGCGAAGTCGAGTACCGAGATCGAGCCCTCGCCCCGGTTGGAGATGTACAGGCTCTTCGAATCGCGGCTGGCGTAGAGGCCGTGCGCGCCCTTGCCGGTCTTCAGCTTGGTGGGGGTGGTGAAGGCGTCGCCGTCGAGCACCCAGACGCCGTCGGCCATCATGTCGGCGATGTACCAGGTGCGGCCGTCGGGGGAGATCTTGACGTCCTGCGGCATCGAACCGGACTGCGGGATCTTCTGCTTGGCCAGCACCTTCATCTCGGCGGTGTCGACCTTGAGCAACTCGCCGGAGAACTCGCACGAGACGATGAAGTACTTGCCGTCGGGCGAGAAGTCGGCGTGGTTGACCCCCGCGCACTGGCTCGGCACGGACTTGACCACGGCCATCGTGTGCGCGTCGCGGAACACCAGTTGGCGGTCCATCGAGGCCATCACGACCGCGTATTTGCCGTCCGGCGTGAAGTAGAGGTTGTACGGGTCGTGCACATCCACCGGCTCGCCGGTCTTGCCGGTCGCCGGGTCGAGCGGGGTCAGCGTGTTGCCGAGGTCGTTGTTGACCCACAGGGTCTTCAGGTCCCAGGACGGCACCACGTGTTGCGGCTGCCGGCCGACCTTGATCGTCTCGACGACCTTGTAGGTGGTCGGGTCGATCACGCTGACCGTGTTCGACTCGGTGTTGGGTACGTAGACCCGGGACGGGAAGTCCTTGACCGCGTCGGCGAGCATGCCGGGGCGGTCGGCCGCGTACAGGTCGTGCGGGTCGAGCGGCGGGGGCATCCCGGGGAGCAGGTTCGCGGTCGCCGCGGCCGGCTCGGGCGCCGGGGCCGAGGGGACGACGGCCGCAGGTTTGCTCGGGGAGGGCGTCGCCGTCGACCCCGTGGAGGACCCGCAGGCGGCGGCCAGCAGGCAACATCCCGCCAACAGCAGGGCGGCCGGGCCGGGGACGCGGCGGCGGGTGGGGGATAGGTGAGTGGTCATCAGGTGACGAGCTCCGACATCGTGACCGCCCGCAGACCGCGGGTGCGTAGGCCGTCGAGGATGGCGGGCATCGCGGCTACGGTGCCCGGGTGTCCGAAGTGCAGGCTGACCACCGAGCCCGGCCGCACCGCGGTCAGCACGGTACGGGTGACGGCGGCGGGGCCGGGGTCGGTGAAGTCCAGTGAGTCCAGGTCGTAGCCCAGGCAGTGCGCGTATCCGGCGCGGCGGGCCTGGTCGCCGACCAGGGCGGTGCAGTCCTTGGCCCGGGAGGGGCGGAACCAGCGGCCGATCGAGCCGGTGAGCCGGCGCAGGCGGTCGGCGCACTGGGTGATCTCGGCGTAGGTCTGCTCGGCGGACATCGTGGAGATGTCGCCGTGATGCATGGTGTGATTGCCCAGCTCGTGGCCGCGGGTGAGGACTCGGTGGGCCATCTGTGGCTGTTCGTCGAGCCACGAGCCGACGGCCAGTACGGTGCCGTGCGCGCCGGCCGATTCCAACTGGCCGAGCAGCGATTCGGCGAGCTGCGGACTGCCCTGGCCGTGGAAGGTCAGCGCCACCTGGGGGCGACCCGCGGGGCCGGAAGTGAGCTGGAACGGCAACCCGGCGGGCAGCGGTGGTGGCTCCGGATAGGCGGCCGGCGCGGAGCTGTTGCCGCCGGTTGTTCGTGCGGCGGAGGAGGTGGACGCGTGCGGGGACGCCTTTGGGGACGCCGGCGGGGACGCCTGCGAACCCCCGTCGCCACACCCGGACGCCACCGCACCGGCGGCACCGAGCGCGGCGGCGCGGGCCAACTGCCGAAGCAGGCTCCGACGATCGAGAGGCGTCACCCTGGCGACCCTACGGGTCGAGGCCGCCCGAGAGCAGTAGGTGTGCGCTTGACTACTCAGCGTGTCGCACGCACCTCGCTGCGCTCGGCCCTGCCTGGTGCCGGCGCGGTGCCCGTCGCGGGCCGGGCCAGCCTGCGGCTGTGGCGTCCTCAAACGCCGGACGGGCTGGTTTGGTTGGCGTTTCGGGAGCTGGTTGCGGTTCGGGGCGGTGGGCTGGGGCCGGGCCGGGTCGGGTCGGTGTCGTTGCTGGGCTTGGCATTGCCCGGTGCGCACCTCGCTGCGCTCGGCCTTGCCTGGTGCTGGCGCGGGGTCCGTCGCGGGTCGGGCCGGTCTGTGGCTGTGGCGTCCTCAAGCGCCGGACGGGCTGGATTGGTTGGCGTTTCGGGAGTTGGTTGCGGTTTGTGGCGGTGGGCCGGGGTCGGGTCGGTATCCGGCTCCGGGCCGTGGTCGGCTTCGGTTAGGGTCCGGTGATGCGGTTGTATCTTTCGTCTTTTGGGGTCGGGGACCACTCGGCGCGGTTGCTCGCGTTGTTCGAGCGGGCCGAAGGGGCCGAGGTTGCGGTGGTCGTCAATGCGATCGACGAGCGGCCGGCGGCCGTGCGTGCGCTCGGGGTCGAGCAGGAGTCGGATGCGATGCGGGCCCTGGGGCTGCGGCCGACCGAGGTCGACCTGCGTGCGTACTTCGATCGGCCCGCCGCCGAAGTCGCCGCCGTGCTGGGCCGGTTCGCCGCAGTGTGGGTGCGCGGCGGCAATGTGTTCCTGCTGCGCCACGCGCTGGCCCGCAGCGGGGCGGACACCGTACTGGTGGACCTGTTGCGCCGCGACGCCATCGTCTACGCGGGCTACAGCGCCGGTGCCTGTGTCCTCGCGCCCAGCCTGCGCGGGCTCGAACGGTGCGACGACGCGGACGTGGTGACCGCGCTGTACGGCGACCCGGTGTGTTGGGACGGCCTGGCGGTGCTGGACCACGCCGTCGTACCGCACTTCGACACCCCCGGTCACCCCGAGAGCGAGGTACTCGGCCGGGTGGTGGCCGAATATCGCGCCTCGGGCGTGCCGCACCGCACGCTGCGCGACGACCAGGTGCTCGTACACGACGGCGACCGCGTCGAGGTGCACTGACCTCGACCGGCGGCCGGGCGGCGCCGCCCCGTGGTGGGCGCCGTCCGGCCGTACCGAGGTGTCCTGGCCTCAGCCCTGCGTCGGCGGCACCGCCCCCTGCCACGCGCGCAGGATGTTCAGCGCCTCGATCGTGACGCCGGGGCGGGACTCCACGCGTACCGTCGGGGACCACTCCGCCCAGCGGATCGGCCAGCCCCCGTCGGCCTCTTGGGCTTCGGCCAACGCGCGCAGGCCCACCCGCAGTTCCGCGTCGGTGAACCAGGTCCGGGCCACGTTGTCCGGGTGTGGGGCGTAGTCGTGCGGCAGGTGGTATTCGCCGACCGCGTAGCCGGGGGCGAGTCGGGCGCGGTCCGGGTGCGCCGGGTCGAGCAGGACCAGCCTTTGCTCGCGCACCAGTTCGCCCAGCCGGCGGGACTGCCGCTCGGCCCAGGCCCGATCGGGGGTGTGGTCGAGGAAGGTGACCGCGGCCTCGATCTCGTACGGGTGGGTGTCGGCCAACTTCTCCACGGCGGTGTGGCAGAACTCGGTCGCCGCCGTCACCCACGCGTGTTCGACCCCGGCCCGGAGCAGCGGCCCGAGGATCCAGCCGGTCGGAATCAGGCCGGCCACCGGCGGCTCCGGGACCACCAGCCACGGCGGGTGCGGGTAGTCGCGCAGCGCGGGCAGCGCCGGTGGCACCCCACCGACCTCCGTGGACACGCTCGCCAGCCAGTCGCACAGCCGGGACATCCGGGCCGCGTCGCGCAACGCGTCGGTCTCCACCAGGACCGGCATCGCTGTGCGCAGGGTGGCCGGGTGCGGTACGGGTCCGCGTACGTCCGGCTCCAGGCCGTACGCGTAGCCCCCGTCCGGGGTCAGGTAGGCGTCCAGCGCGGCAAGCACCCCGGCGGGCGCCTCGCGATCGCCGAACAGGTATGCGAAGCGGCGCTGTTCCAGCACGCGACCGGATGTCCACAGGAACTGTTCGGCCCGCGCGAGCATTTCATCCGTGATCCATTGCATGTCTCGACGCTAGGTGTCCGACCGCGACCGGTCTTGAACGAATCGGACATCGGGCGCGTCGCCGAGGGATGCGTGGCCGGTGCGTGTCGGGACGTGGGCCCGGCGGTGACGGTTGGTGGAATTCGACCGCGCGGGGGTTGGCCCGCGAGCCCTTCGCCGGCCACGGTGGGCGGGTCAGGCTCGCCGATTTTGTTCGGGGGATTGCTCGTGTTCGCTCGATCTCGCATCCAAGGGCCGCGCCGCGCCGTGTTGGCCGGCGCCGTACTGGCCGCCGCGGTCGGCCTGGTTGGTCCGGTCCCGGCGGCCCAGGCCGCCGAGTCGGCCGAGTCGGCCCAGTCGGCCGATTCGGCCCAATCCGCCGACGCGCACGGCACGTTCTCCGTGCGGCGTGGCGGCCGTCCCGTCGTGGTCCCGTTCCGGACCGGGCGCGACGGCGAGGCGCTGGTCACGCTGACCCTGGCCGCGCCCGGCGTCGACTGGGGCAAGGCCGGCGCGGAGTCGGCGGTCGTACAGCTGTTCGTCGACGGGCGGCCCGCCGGCGACGTGGTGGTGTTCGGCAACGAGCCGACCGAGCGCAGCTTCGCGCTCGGCGCGCTGCGCAAGGGCCGGCACGAACTCGGCGTCAAGTTCGCCGAGGACCGCTCGCCGGGCGGCACCGTGGTGCGGATCTCCCGACTGCGTACCGAGAACATCGCGGTCGGCGACCGGCGGCACGCCGTGGCGGCGAATGCGCCGATCCTGTACGGCCGAAACATCCCGAACAACCCGGGCGGCGCGACCGGCCCGTTCCAGAACGCGGTCACCGACACACCCATCCTGGCCTGGTCCCAGGAGGCGCCGGCGCCCACGGCCGGGCATCGGATACTGACCTACTCGATCATCTGGAGCAACGAGGACGGCGGTACCTCGACGCCCGCCCTGATGGCCCGTTGGGGTCGGACCACCGACATCGAGTGGGTGTACCACGTCGAGGTGGACGGCCGTGGCAAGGTGGTGCCGGGCACGGCGTTCTTCCAGTCGGCCGAGCACGGCACCCAGCCGTTCACCGGGCGCTACGAGGACGGCCATCCGCTGCTGCAGACCTGCACGTTGAACAACAACATGTGCGATGTCGTGGACGACCCGATGCGGTTCGCGCCGTCGGCGATGGAGCGGCTGGCCGACCCGACCAAGACCGCGCGCGAGGAGATCATGGACCGGCACCCATGGGTGTATCCGGTGATGGCCAAGGAGATGCGCCGCGAGGGCCGGGTGGTCGCCGACCCGCCGGCCGACACCACGACGCTGATCGCCGACCCGCAGGACTACCTGTACGCGGTGGTCCGCAAGACCACGTCGGCCAAGCCGCCCGGCGCGACCGGCTGGAACGGCGTCGCGCTCGGCGTGCGGATCAAGGGTGACGCGACCCTGTACCGCTCGGACCGCGGCCGGCCGGACTGGTCCCTCGAGCGCGACCTGCCGGCGGCGACGACGGTACGGCTCCCGCACGGGACCAAGGCGTCGGACATCGTCGAGGTGGTGGCGATTCGCACGGTGAAGGGGGTCGATCCCGGGTCCACCATCACGGTGAACGGGATCAACCGGGCGTTTGTGCTGGACCGGAACGACCGGCCGGGAGCGGCGGTGCCGGTCCACCCGAAGCCGGTCACGCTGACCGCGGCGGCGCCGGAGGCGGTGCTGTATCGCCGGTGAGCCGGTTGATACCGGACGCCGGCCGGGCTTGATGGGGTGTTCTCAAGCGCGGTCGGACACCGGTGCCGCGCTCCGCGACGGGCGCGGCACCGGGGATACCGAACGCCGGCCGGGCCGAATGCGGCCCGGCCGGCGTTCGGGCTCCGTCGTGGACCCGGCGCGGCCTGCGGCCCAGGCGTCCTCAAACGCCGGACGGGCTGTCTTGGTCGGGGTTGTGCAGAATCGGTTGCGGTTTGCGACCGGGGCGCTCGCCGGGCCGGAACGCCGCAAGGGCCGGGCTCGTCGACTGGTGGTCGACGGGCCCGGCCCTTTGGCTACCGCGTTACTGCGCTACTGCGTTTTTGCCGTGCTGCGTTACTGCCGTACTACGGAACTGCCCGGTGACGCGACGATCAGAGGTTGACGCCGTGCGCGCGCAGGTAGGTGACGGGGTTGATGCCGCTGCCGTAGTTCGGGGTGGTGCGGATCTCGAAGTGCAGGTGCGGGCCGGTCACGTTGCCGGTCGCGCCCGAGAGGCCGATCTGCTGGCCGGTGCTCACCGTGGCGCCGGCGCGGACGCCGATGCTGGAGAGGTGGGCGTACTGCGAGTACTTGCCGTCCGCGTGCTTGATCACGATCTCGTTGCCGTACGCACCGCCGTTGCCGGCGCTGACCACGGTGCCCGAGGTGATCGCCTTCACCGGGGTGCCGGTGCCGACCACGAAGTCCTGGCCGGTGTGGCTGCCGCTGGACCACATGCTGCCGCTGGTGCCGAACGCGGTGCCCAGGGCGCCGTTCACGGGGGCGACGTAGCCGGACGAGTTCACCGCGGTGCTGCCGGCCTTGGCCGAGGTGTCCTTGGTGGTGTCCGCGGCCTTGGCCTTGGGGGCCACCTGCACCGACGCCGACGGCAGCGACTCGGTCTTGGTCTCGGTCTTGGCGGCCGGGGCCTCGGTCTTGGCGGCGGCCGTGGCCTTGCCGGCGAGCGAGAGCTTCAGACCGATGTCGATCAGGTCCGGGTTGCCACCGATGGCGGCCTTGTTGTCGGCGTACAGCTTGTGCCAGCCGCCGGCGATGTCCTTGTCCGCGGCGATCTTGGACAGGCTGTCGCCCTTGACCACGGAGTACGTGGTGGTGGCGGCGGTGGCCTCGGCGGCCGGGACGACCTCGATCTTCGGGGCCGGGGCGGTCGTCGGCGCGTCGGCCGGCTTCTCGGCGGCCTTCGGGGCGACCTTGACGGTGGTCTTGGCCGAGCCGGACTTGGCGCTCGGAGTCACGCCCGGGGTCGCCATGCCCTTGGTCAGGCCCGCCGGGCCCGAGGTGTTCGGCCACGCGCCGGGACCCTGGACGGCCAGGACCTTCTCGGCGATGGCGATCTGCTGCTCCTTGGTGGCCAGGTCGGCACGCGGGGCGTACTGCTGACCGCCGAACTCGTTCCACGTGCTCTGGGTGAACTGCAGGCCACCGTAGAAACCGTTGCCGGTGTTGATCGACCAGTTGCCCGAGCTCTCGCCCTGGGCGACCTTGTCCCACACGGAGACGGGGGCGGCGTTCGCGGTGGTCGCGAAACCGGTGATCAGCGGGGCGGCGACGATCGCGCCGGCCAGGCCGAGAGTAAGCGCGAGACGCGCGTTCTTGGGCTTGCGGGCAGGGGTGATGAACGACTGCACGAAGATTTTCCTTCTCCCACGCCTACGAAGTGAGCTGTCGGATTCGGGCTGGAGAGTCTCGCCCGGCCGTGTTCGGCTCCTCGTCGTGCGAGGAGTCGGGCACGGCTTCACCCCAAGCCGTTCGGATATCCGCGTTGTCGCGGACGCCCGGGACGGCGTTCCACTTGGTTCCCCCGCTCCTGCCTTTCGGGTTTCGTACCGTGGCCTCTCCGGCGGCAGGATTCGGCGAACCGGGAGACGCATTCCGCCGAGCACCGGACCGGTGTGGCGGAGCACCAAGCTACGCACACACCCGACGCGGATCCAAACATCACGATTCGCCGAAACCGAAGAATCGGGTCGGAAGGGTGGAATAACGGGACCGAAAGTCCCGAGAGCCGTACGCATTGTGCCCGAATCGGTTACGCATTGCCGATATCGAAATCACGCCGAGTGAGAATCGGGAAAACTCGGTTTACGGTGCGTGCGAGTTCCTGACAATCGGTACGCACGATGTGACCTGCGTCATAGGGTTTCGGGCGATCGGGGCCGAATGCGGTTCGGGTCCTCGGCCGGCGGCGGAGAAGCCCAGGTGGTGGCGGGTTCGGCGCGGGTTGCGCGACGCGGGGGTGACGGAACGCGATGCGGCGGGGGCGGGGCGGGGGCCGGCGACCGGGCGACGCACCTGGCAACCGGGCGACGCACCTATGGAAGTGGAAGCCGCACCTATAGAAGAAGCCGCACCTATAGAAGGGGAGCGGTCCATGAAGGGGAGCGGCCCGCGCCCGCGGACCGGGCACGACGCACGCGGCTCCCCCCGTGTGGAGTCGCATGCGTCGAACGCGGCCCGCGGGCGCGGGCCCGACGGGTCGGCGCGGTGGCCGGAAGCGGGTGGGCGCCGGCGGATCGGCGCGGTGGGTCAGCGCACGCGCGCGCCGCCGTCCGCCTCGGTGAGGAACTCGGCCAGGTGCACCGCGCGCACCCGCGACTTTCGCCGGCGCAGCCCGGTGCGCAGCTGACGCAGGCAGCCCGGGTTGACCGCGACCACGACATCGGCGCCGGTCGCCTCGATCGCGTCCAGCTTGCGATCCAGGATCCGGCGGGACTCGATCGGCCGGAGCAGGGAGTACGTGCCGGCCGCGCCGCAGCACTCCCCGGCGCCCGGGGTCTCCACGAAGTCGGCGACCTGGGCCAGGAGTTCGCGTGGTTCGCGCCAGACGCCCAGGCCGTTGCGCAGGTGGCAGGAGTCCTGGAGGGTGACCTTGACCCGGCGGCCGGCCACCCGGCGTTCGGGCAGCTCGGATACGTCGACCACCTCGGACAGTTCGGCGACCCGATCCCGGCCGATCACGTCGGCCAGGTGCGCCGCGCAGCCCCCGGAGGTGGTGACGATCCGGCCGGGCAACTGCTCGCCGAGGCGTTCGGCCATGACGCGCCCCTTCTTCAGCTCGCCGTTGTGCGCGTGCAGCGCGCCGCAACATCCCTGGTTGTCGGGCACGGCGAGGCCGGGCAACAACTTCCGGGCGGCCCGGGCCACCCTGGGGAACATCGCGCGTTCGAAGCAGCCGAGCATCAACGAGGCGCCCGCGCCCGGGACTTGCTCGCCGGCTGCCCTGGCGCTCGCGGCGGCTGGGGTCGGGGTCTTGGCCGGGGTCTTGGCAGCAGGAGCGGTCGCGCGCTTTCGTGCGGCGGGCAGTACGTACCGTCCCCACCCCATCGCCCGGACCACCGGTGGCATGCTCACCACGACGGTCAACAGCCGGGCCAGTGGCGGGCGTTGCCGACCGCGCCACTGGTGTTCGCGCCACTGTTCGAGCAGCGAGCCGTACGGCACACCCGCCGGGCAGACCGGTTCGCAGGCCCGGCAGCCCAGGCAGGCCGAGGACTGTTCGAGCAGGACCGGATCGTCGGCGTCGAGCTTTCCGGTTTCCAGGGCCCGCATCAGATTGATCCGGCCGCGCGGCGAGGACGCCTCGTCGCCGGTCTCCGCGTAGGTCGGGCAGGCCGGCAGACAGAACCCGCAGGAGATGCAGCGGGAGAGTTCCTCGGGATCGAATACACCGGTCATGAGCCGAGCTTTCCGGGATTGAGGATGCGGGCCGGATCGAAGGCGGTTTTGATGCGGCGCAGCAAGTCGAGCTGATCGTCCCCGAGTTGGGCCCGCAGGTGGGGCAACTTGGCGGCGCCGACGCCGTGTTCCCCGGTGATCGTGCCGCCCAGCTCGATCGCGGTGCGGAAGATGTCGTCGAACGCGGCGTGCGCGCGCTCGACCGACTCCGTGTCGTTCGGGTCGGCCACCACGCAGGTCGGGTGCAGGTTGCCGTCGCCGGCGTGGCCGAAGGTGGCGATGGTGACGTCGTGCTTGTCGGCGATCGTGTCGATCCGGTCGACCATCTCGGCGATCCTCGGGCGCGGCACGGTGGCGTCCTCGAGGATGGTCAGCGAGCCGAGGCGGGACAGTGCGGGCAGCGAACAGCGGCGTGCGGTGAGCAGTGCCTCGGCGCCCGCCACGTCCTCGGCCAGGGTCCATTCGGTGGCACCGGCCGCGTCGCACAGTTCGGCCATCCGGGCCAGATCGCGCGTGACCGCGTCGGCGGCGCCGTCGTCGCCGAACAGCAGCAGGGCCCCCGCGTCCCGGCGCAGACCCAGGTGGGCGAAGTCCTCGACCGCGTTGATACAGCTGCGGTCCAGGAATTCGAGCGTCGCGGGCACGATGCCGGCCGAGAGGATGTCGCCGACCGCGCGGCCGGCGTGCGCCAGGTCGGGGAAGTAGGCAAGCCCGGTGCCGGTGTCGGCGGGGGCCGGGAGGAGGGCGATGGTGATCTCGGTGATCACCGCGAGGGTCCCCTCCGAGCCGGTGAGCAGCCGGGTCAGGTCGTAGCCGGCCACGTCCTTCCACAACCGGCCACCGGTGCGGATCACTTCGCCGGTGGGCAGCACGGCCTCCAGGCCGAGTACGTAGTTGCGGGTGACGCCGTATTTGAGTCCGCGCAGGCCGCCCGCGCAGGTGGCGACGTTGCCGCCGACGGTGGAGACCGTACGGCTGCCCGGGTCGGGCGGGAACAGCAGGCCGTGTCCGGTCGCGGCGGTCGCGAGCGCCGCGGTGGTCACGCCGGGCTCGACCACGGCGAGCAGTTCGGCCGGGCTGATCTCGCGGATCCTGTTCATCCGGGTGGTGACCAGCACGATGCCGCCGTCGAGCGCGACGGTGGCGGCGCACAGGTTGGAGCCCGCGCCCCGGGGGACGACCGGGACGCGGTGTTCGGTCGCCAGGCGCAGTACGGCGGCCACCTCGGCGGTGTCGGCCGGGAAGACCACGGCATCCGGGAGCCGGTCGAACAGGGGGGTGGCGTCGCGTGCGTACGGGACGAGTTCACCGGCGGCGTGCCGGACGTGTTCGGCGCCGACGATCGCGCTCAGGCGATCGATCAGGTCCGTGGACAGGGGCATGCGACGTGCTCTCCCTCGGTCGAACGGGCGGCTCCAGCGGGGCTGTCGGGTGGCGCGGGTGGTTCGGGCGCCGCTGCGCTGGTGCCGGGTGGAGCGGTGGTGCGGGGCTGCCGGGTGGCGCGGGTGGTTCGGGTGGTTCAGGCGCTGCGATGGTGCCGGGTGCCGGGTGCCGGGTGGCGCGGCGGTGTCGGGTCGTACGGGAGGTGCGGTGGTGCTGGGTGCTGCGGGTCATGCTGTGGCCGCGTGGCCGCGTGGCGCCGGGCCACCCGGCGGGTACGCGTGGCCGGGCGAACTCGGGCTACATGACCGCGAGTTGGCCGCCGTCGATGACCAACTCCGCGCCGTGTACGAAGGATGCGTCGTCGGAGGCGAGGAACGCGTAGGCGGCGGCCACGTCTTCGGCCAGGCCGGCCCGGCCGAGCGGGATCCGGTCCTTGATGTAGTCGGTTTCGAAGTCGCCGTCGGTCATTGCGCCGGCGATGGAGGCGTTGAGTGGTGTACGGATGTATCCGGGACACAGGGTGTTCACCCGGATCCCGTGCCGACCCAGTTCGACCGCCATGGTCTTGCCGAGCAGGAGGACTCCTCCCTTGGAGGCGTTGTAGTGCGCGTAGTCCTCCTCGCCCGCGATCCCGTTCGTGGACGACATGTTGACGATCACCCCGGCCGCGCCGCGGGCGACCAGGTGTCGGCCGACGGCCTGGCCGACCAGGAACATCCCGCGCAGGTTCACCGCGAGCATCTTGTCGAAGTGCTCGGGGGTGATCTCCAGGAACGGTTCGCGCCAGGCGATGCCGGCGTTGTTCGCGAGTACGTCGACGGCGCCGAGTTCGCGTACGGCAGCCGCCATGAGCGCGGCCACGTCCGACTCGCGGCTGACGTCGAAGGCGCCGCCGGCGACGTCGCCGTGCGGGCGCAGTTCGTTGACCGCTCGTTCGACCTCGGTCGGGTCGAGGCCGCTGACGAAGACGCGACAGCCCTCCTCGAGGAAACGGCGGGCGGCGGCGAGGCCGATTCCGCTGCTGCCGCCGCTGACCAGCACCCGCTTGCCGATGAGTCCGCGCATCGCTTCTCCTCCATGGGCTCCGATGAGCCGGGACGGTATCAGCGATTACGCGATACGGTCTATCATTCCACTAGACGGAACGCCATCCCATTTATGCCTCGTCCCTAGGGGGGACCTTGACCGGCAACAGCGATTCGCCCGTGATCAGCGTGGATCGAGCACTGCGGATCCTGATGCGGATGGGCGAAATGCCCCGAGGTATCACGCTGGAGGAACTCGCGGGTGATCTGGACGTGCCCAAGAGCACGTTGCATCGGCTGCTCGGGGCGCTCAAACACCGGGGGTTCGCGACCCAGCCCGAGGTGAACGGCCCGTACTTCATCGGCAGTCAGCTGCTGGCCACCGCGTTTCGCTTCCACGACGACATCGATCTGCGCACGATGGTCCATCCGCTCCTTGCCGACCTGCGTCGGTTGACCGACGAGACCGTGCACGTGGCGATCCTGGACGTGGGCGAGGTGGTCTACCTGGACAAGGTCGAGGCGTCCGGCGCGGTCAAGCTCTCGTCGGTGATCGGCGGGCGCAATCCGGCGCACAGCACGGGGGTCGGCAAAGCCCTGCTGGCCTGGACATATCCCACCGACGAGGCACTGCGGGCATGGGCCACGCCGCGGTTGCCGCTACGCGCGGCGACTCGGCATACGCTCACGTCGGTGCCGAAGTTGGCGGCCGAGTTGGACGAGGTGCGCAGGCGCGGGTACGCGACCGACCTGGAGGAGAACGAGTTGGGGCTGCGGTGTGTCGCGGTGCCGTTGTTCCTGGGGCGGTCGGCGCCCGCCGCCGCGATCAGCGTGACCGGGCTCAAGTCGCGGATGACGTCGGCGCGGATCGCGGAGCTGGCCGACGCGCTTCGCTCGCGTGTCGCGGAGTGGGCGGGGTCGGTCGACTAGGTCGCTGACCTGTGGGCCCGGTCGCGGGCCGGGCCCGGCCCGCGACCGAGGCGTCCGCAAACGCCGGACGGGCTCGAACACCGGACGGGCTGTGTTGGTCGGCCTTCGGGAGTCGGCTGCGGTCTGTGACGACTTGCTCGTACATACCGTTCGGTTGTCCCTAAAGGGCTGGATTACTGATACGCAGCGTGATCCAACTGGCCCTGCCCGTAAGCGAATTACCTTGGACCCCCGAATCGGCGAGTGGCCGATTCGGGGGTCTCTTGACATCCCCCGTTGGCCGTTGTTTTACTCACCTCGCCACTTGGAATTGCATTCCGTCAGACGGAATGATGAAGGACGGGGAAGCGGCATGAGGCTGGCGACAGTCGAGTACGAGGGACGGCCGGTGGCCGTGGTCGAGCGCGACGGGGGGCTGTATCGGCTCGACGGGCCCGGCGACGGCACGCTCGGTGCGCTGGTCGCGGCCGGCCCCGAGGCGGTGCGCGAGGCGGCCGACGCCGCCGCCGAGGAGATCGTCGCGACGCGCTACCTGGCGCCGCTGCGACCGGGCAAGATCGTTGCGATCGGCCTGAACTACCTGGACCACATCCGCGAGGCCGGCGTCGAACCGCCCACCAGTCCGCTGGTGTTCGCCAAGTTCCCGTCCAGCGTGATCGGCACCGGCGAGGCGATCGTCGTCGACGCCGAACTCACCAAGGACGTGGACTGGGAGGTCGAACTGGGCGTGCTGATCGGCCGCCCGCTGCGCAACGCGGACAAGGACGAGGCGATGGCGGCGATCGCCGGCTACACCGTCGCCAACGACGTCTCGGCCCGTGATCTGCAGTTCGCCGACGGCCAATGGGTGCGCGGGAAGAGCCTGGACACCTTCTGTCCGCTGGGCCCGGTCGTGGTCACCCCCGACGAGGTGGCCGACCCGCAGGCGCTGGCGCTGCGCACCCGGGTCAACGGGGAGACCGTCCAGGACTCCTCGACCGCCGAAATGGTGTTCGGCATCGCCGAGCTGTTGTCCTACTGCTCGCGCGCCTTCACCCTGGAGCCCGGCGACCTGGTGCTCACCGGCACCCCGTGGGGCTGCGGCGCGTTCATGGACCCGCCGCGCCGGCTCGTGCCCGGCGACGTGCTGGAGACCGAGGTCGAGGGCATCGGACTCCTGGTCAACCCGGTGGTCGGCGCCGAGACATCGCCGGAGCGCGGGTGATCCTCGGCGGTTCCGTTCCCGACGTGGGAGCGGGGCCGACCCTGCTGTCCCCGCCGGCGACGGTGCTGGGCGAAAGCCCGTGCTGGGACCGACACACCGGACGCCTGCTGTGGGTGGACATCCCGGCGGGCCGGATCCACTACCTGGTACCGGACACCGACCTGCACGGCCGGTACGACATCGGCCGACCGGTCAGCGCGGTGGTCCCGCGCGCGGCGGGCGGCTACGCCCTCGCGGTGCGCGAGGGGTTCGCCGTACTCGACCTCGACGGCGAGGTACGGATCGTCGCCGAGGTGGAGGGCGACCGACCGGGCAACCGGATGAACGACGGCGCCTGCGACCGCGCCGGCCGGTTCTTCGCCGGCACCAAGGCGGAGGACGACACCCCCGGCGCGGGCGCCCTGTACCGCCTGGACCCACCCACCGAGGACGACCGACACCCGCGACCGGTACAGGTGTTCGCGGACGTGACCATCTCCAACGGGATCGGCTGGAGCCCGGACGAGACACTGCTCTACTACGTGGACACCGACACCCGTCGGATCGACGTCGCCGACTACGCCGCCGACACCGGCGCCGTCTCCGGCCGCCGACCCTTCGTCGAGATCCCCGCCGACGCCGGTTGGCCGGACGGGCTGGCCGTCGACGCCGAGGGCGGCGTGTGGGTCGCGCTGTGGGAGGGCGGCGCGATCCGCCGCTACACCCCCGACGGCCGGCTCGACCGGATCCTGTCCGTCCCGGCCCGCCGGGTCACGAACTGCGGGTTCGGCGGCCCGAACCTGGACGTGCTGTACGTGACCACGGCCGCGACCGACGACCGGGAACCGCTGGGCGGCCGGTTGTTCGCGTTCCGGCCCGGGGTGCGCGGCCAGGCCGCGCACCCCTACCGAGGCTGACCTCCACCCGCGGCCGAGTACCGCCGCGACCCCACGATCGACCCAACGCCCGCCCCAGGGCGAGATGGAGAGTGCACGTGATGGGCAATCAGCGCACCGGCGACGCCACGACGCAGGGGGCACGACGGTGAGGGCACTCGTGTTCACCGGGCCCTCGACCGTCGAGATGGACGACGTTGCCGAACCCGAAGTGGGCGAGGACGAGGTCCTCGTACACGTGCGCAGCGCGGGCATCTGCGGCAGCGAACTGCACGGGGTACGCACCCCCGGCTTCCGGATCCCGCCGCTGGTGATGGGACACGAGTTCGCCGGCGTCACCGACGACGGCATCTCGGTCACCGTCAATCCGATCCTGTCCTGCGGCACCTGCGACCTGTGCCGGACCGGCCTGCGTCAGGTCTGCCGCGAGCGTCGGATCATCGGCGTACACCTGCCCGGCGGCTTCGCCGAGCGGGTCGCGGTACCGCGCGCCGCGCTGCACAAGCTGCCCGACGACATGTCGTGGGAGGCGGCGGCGGTGGTGGAACCGGCGGCCAACGCGGTCCACGCCTGGCGGCTCGCGGACGTGGCCCCCGGCGCCCGGGTCGGAGTGATCGGCGCCGGCGCGATCGGCCTGGTCTGCGTGCTGGCCGCGTCGACCGAGCAGACCGCGAGCATCGCGGTCGCCGACCGCTCGCCCGAACGGCGGCGGATGGCGGCCAAGTTGGGCGCCGACACGGTCGGCGGCGAACTGGCCGGCGAGTACGACGTGGTCTTCGACGCGGTCGGCACCGCCGAGACGCACGAGCAGTCGGTCCGGCTGCTGCGCCCGGGCGGCGTGGCGATCTGGCTCGGCCTGGCCGGCGCCGACGCCGGATTCGACGCGACCGTGCTGGTGCGTACCGAGAAGCGGGTGCTCGGCTCGTTCGCCTACACCAACGAGGAGTTCGAGCGGGCCCTCGACCTCGTCGGCGGCTGGGGCCTGGGCTGGACCGCCAGCTACCCGCTGGAGTCCGGCGCGGAGATCTTCACCGAGCTGATGCGCGGCGGCAGCCACCCGGTCAAGGCGATCCTGCGCCCCTGACCCCGCGTCAACCGCCCGACCCGAAGCCGCTATTACGAAGGTGACTGGAACATGGCAAGGATCGTGCTCATCGGAGCCGGCAGCATCACGTTCGCCAAGAACCTGCTCTCCGATCTGCTGACCTACCCCGAACTGACCGACGAGATGACCGTCGTGCTGCACGACATCGACGTCGAACGGCTGAACACCGCCGAGCAGATGACCCGTTGGATGATCGACCACCTCGGCGTCGGGGCCAAGGTCGAGGCGCACCTGGGTCGCCGCCGGGCGCTGGCCGGCGCCGACTACGTGATCAACGAGATCGCGGTGGGCGGGGTCAAGGCCGCGCACCTCGACTTCGAGATCCCCGCCCGCTACGGGCTGCGCCAGACCATCGGCGACACCCTCGGCATCGGCGGCATCTTCCGCGCGCTGCGCACGATCCCGGTGATGGTCGGGATCGGCAAGGACATGGCCGAACTGTGCCCGAACGCGGTGCTGATCACCTACAGCAACCCGATGTCGATGATCCCGCGCTCGGTCTACGAGGGCACCGGGATGAAGAACGTGGTCGGCGTCTGTCACTCGATCCGCGACACCGAGGCGACGCTCGCCAAGCTGGTCGGGGTGCCGAAGGAGGAGATCTCCTTCCGCACCGCCGGCGTCAACCACCAGGCGTTCGTGCTGCGCTTCGAGCACAACGGCGAGGATCTGTACTCCCGCCTGGACGAGGTGATCGCGGCGAACCCGGAGATGCAGCGCCGGGTGCGGGTCGAGCTCTACCGCCGCTTCGGCTACTTCCCGACCGAGTCCAGCGAGCACGGCTCGGAGTACCTGCCGTGGTTCCTGTCCCGCGAGGACCAGGTGGAGCAGTTCCGGCTGCCGATCGGCACCTACCTGGACTGGCTCCAGGACAACCTGGACACCTACGAGTCGCTGGTCGCCGGACTGCGTGCGGGTGACGGCGTGGAGATCAAGCCGGGCAACGAACTGGCCTCGCTGATCATCCACTCCACCGAGACCGGCACCCCGCGGGTGCTGCACGGCAACGTGATCAACGACGGGCTGATCACCAACCTGCCCTCGGACGCCTTCGTCGAGGTGCCGTGCCTGGTGGACAAGGCCGGCGTCCAGCCCACCCGGATCGGCGCGTTGCCCCCGCAGTTGGCCGCGCTCAACCGGAACTACCTCAACGTCGGCGACCTGACCGTGCGTGCCGCCCTTGAGGGCCGCCGCGACCACGTCTACCACGCCGCCATGCTCGACCCGAACGCGTCCGCGACGCTGACGCTCCAGCAGATCCAGGATCTGGTCGACGAGTTGATCGTCGCACACGGCGCCGCGCTGCCCGACGGCATCCGCAACTGATCCGTCCGACCCCGACAGGGAGCGAGTAGATGATCCCGCACTTCCCCCACGAAACAGTCGTGCCGGCGCACGTCAAGGACCTGCCGCTGGCCCAGTACACGCCGCGCTCGCGGCTCGTCGTCGGGGCGCACGAGGTCGAGCGGGCCTCGCTCCCGGTCGTGGACGCGCACATCCACCTCGGCCGCTGGCTCAGCGAGGACGGCGGCTGGGTGGTGCCCGACGTGGGTGCCCTGATCGCGATGATGGACGAGTTGGGCATCCGCGGCATGGTCAATCTGGACGGGCGCTGGGGCAAGGAACTCGACGAGAACCTGGAGCGCTACGACCTCGCCCACCCCGGCCGGTTCGCCACCTTCTGCCACGTGGACTGGCGCGAGCTGGACACCCCCGGATTCGCCGAACGGATCGCGGCCGGCATCCGGCGGGCCGCCGAATCCGGCGCGGTCGGGCTCAAGGTCTGGAAGGACCTGGGCCTGCAACTGCACGACCACGACGGCACGTTGGTGATGGTCGACGACCCGCGTCTGGACCCCCTGTGGGCCACCGCGGGCGAGGTCGGGCTGCCGATCTGGATCCACACCGCGGATCCCGTCGCCTTCTTCGACCCCATCGACGAGCACAACGAACGACTGGAACTGCTCCTGGCCCGACCCGACTGGTCGTTCGCCGACGAGCGTTTCCCCAGCTTCGAGCGCCTGGTCGAGGCACTGGAGAACGCCGTGTCCCGGCACCCGGACACCACCTTCATCGGGGTGCACATGGGCTGCTACCCGGAAAACCTCCAGTGGGTCGGCCGGATGCTGGACACCTACCCCAACTTCCACGTCGACATCGCGGCGCGGATCGCCGAGTTGGGCAGGCAGCCCAGGGCGACCAGGGAGCTGATCCTGCGGCACCCCGACCGGGTGTTGTTCGGCACCGACGAGATCCCGCCGGACAGGGGCAGCTACCAACGACACTTCCGCTTCCTGGAGACCGCGGATGAGCATTTCCCGCACTCCGACCAGGACCCGCCGCTGATGGGTCGCTGGGCGATCAGCGGGCTCGACCTGCCGCAGGACGCGCTGCGCAAGGTGTACGCGGACAACGCGCTGCGGCTCGTGCCCAGGCTGGCCTCATGAGCCTGACCCTGGCGCGCAGCAAGAGCCCGACCGGCACGGCGAAGAGTCGTGCCCGGGCCAAGGAGACCCGGGCCGCCGGCCTGTTCCTGCTGCCCGCCTTCATCGGCTTCGCGGTCTTCTACCTCTATCCCACCGGTCGCGGCATCTGGATCTCGCTCACCGACTGGAACCTGCTCTCCGACCCCAAGTACGTCGGCACCGAGAACTACGCCGAGGTGATCAAGGACCCGCAGTTCTGGAACGCGATCAAGGTCACCGCGTACTTCGTCTTCATCACCCTCGGCGTGCAGGTCGTCGTCGCCCTCATGCTCGCCGCGATCATGGTCCGACTCACCGGCTCGGTGGTGGTCCGCGCCCTGCTCCTGGTGCCGTGGCTGGTGCCCAACGTGACCATCGGCCTGATCTGGTTGTGGATGCTCGACGCCAACCTCGGCTTCGTCAACCACCTGCTCGATTCGTCCGGCGCCGATACGCACGGCTTCTTCGCCTCGCCGGACGAAGCCCTCGCGAGCATCTCGATGGTCAACGTCTGGGCGGGCACCGGATACGTGGCCCTGCTGCTCTACGCCGGGATGTTGCAGATCCCGGGGGAGCTGTACGAATCCGCGTCGCTGGACGGCGCGGGCGAGATCCGGATGTTCTTCAAGATCACCCTGCCCCTGCTGCGGCCGATCCTGGCCCTGGTGATGGTGGTCTCGGTGATCGGCTCGTTCCAGATCTTCGACACGATCGCGGTGACCACCAAGGGTGGTCCGGTCGATGCCACCCGGGTCGCCTACTACTACATCTACCAGGAGGCGTTCACCCACTTCCGGATGGGCTACGCCGCCGCGATGGCGCTGTGTCTGGTGGTCGTCCTGGGCGGACTGACCTGGCTGCAGATGCGCCTGCTGCGCGCTTCGACATCCGATCTGGCGTGAGGGGTTGACCATGGCCACATCCACTCAGGTCCGGCCGGCGGCGGAGGCCGTGCCGCCCGCCCCGGTCGCCGAGACCACCCGCAAGACCCGACGCCGGAAGCCATGGACCCCGGGCCGCGCGCTGGCCTGGCTGCTCCTGGGCATCTCGCTCGTGGTGACCCTCTTCCCCTTCTATTGGATGTTGCGCACCGCGCTGACCGACGGGAACCATCTCTACACCGACAGCACCTCGCTGTGGCCCGAGCACTTCACCTTCGCCAACTTCAAGCGGGTGCTCGGACTGGCGTCGGACCAGGAGAGCCGCGCGGCCGGCGGCTCGGGTGCGGACCTGGACTTCCTGCTCTACACCCGCAACTCGATCATCTACACCACCGTGATCGTGGTCGGGCAGACCCTCTCGTGTGCGATGGCCGGCTACGCACTGGCCCGACTGCGGTTCCGCGGCCGGGGGTTCGCCTTCGGCGTGGTGGTCGCCACGCTGATGGTGCCGCCGATCTTCACGCTGTTGCCCAACTTCGTGACGGTCAAGGACCTCGGGCTGATGAACAGCTTCGCCGGCATGATCGCGCCGACCCTGCTGATGACCCCGTTCACGGTGTTCTTCCTGCGCCAGTTCTTCATGTCGATCCCGCGCGAGATCGAGGAGGCGGCGATGCTCGACGGCGCCGGCCACTGGCGGATCTTCTGGCGGGTGGTGCTGCCGATGAGCAAGGGTCCGATCCTGACCATCGCGCTGACCACCGCCGTGATGTCCTGGAAGGACTACCTGTGGCCGCTCCTGGTCGGCAACGACTCGGACCACCGGGTGTTGACCACCGGCATCGGCGTGTTCCTCCAGCAGTCCCCCAACGCTCGTCCCGACTGGACCGGCCTGATGGCCGCCTCCACCCTTTCGGTGATCCCGATGCTGATCCTGCTGGTGGTCTTCGGCCGGCGAATCGTCAACGGCCTCAACTTCACCGGCCTCAAGTGAAATTCCCGAGGAGATGCCCATGTCCCGTTCCGTGACGCGTCGTTCGCTGAGATCGCCCGTCGTCAAGACCTCCGCAGTGGTGGCCGGCCTGGTGCTGGTCGCCGCCGGCTGCGGCTCCAGCAGCTCGTCCGGGAGCGGCGACGGTTCGGTCAAGCTCAAGTACACGCTGTGGGACGACAACCAGGTCCCCGCGTACAAGAAGTGCGCGGACGCCTTCCACGCGAAGAACCCGAAGATCAGCGTCGAGGTCACCCAGACCGCGTGGGCGCAGTACTGGCAGAACCTGACCACGCAGGTCGTCTCGGGCACCGCGCCGGACGTGTTCACCGACTCGGTGCTCTACTTCCCGCAGTTCCAGAAGAACAACCAGATCCAGGACCTCACCCCCTACATCCAGCGGGACAGTGTGGATCTGCAGCAGTACCAGCCCAACCTGGCCGACGTGTGGACACGTGACGGCAAGCGCTACGGCCTGCCCAAGGACTGGGGCACGATGGGCGTCGCCTACAACAAGGAGATGGCGCAGAAGGCGCAGATCACCCCCGAGGCGCTGAACGCGTGGAACTGGAACCCGAACGACGGCGGCGAGTTCGGCCGCACGGTGGCCGCGTTGACCGTGGACCAGAACGGCCACAACGGCCTGGACCCGGCCTTCGACAAGACCAAGGTCAAGACCTACGGCCTGGTCGTCGACTACGAGGGCGGCGCGGTCGGCCAGGACTCGTGGGGCCCGTTCGCCGCCGCCAACGGCTTCCAATACGTGGACAAGAACCCGTTCGGCACCAAGTACAACTACACCGACCCCAAGCTTGTGCAGACTCTCGACTGGTTTGCCTCGCTCATCAAGAAGGGGTACATGCCGCCCTACGACAAGCAGTCGAAGGTCGGCCAGGACGTACTGGTGCAGTCCGGCAAGGCCGCGATGACCATCGCCGGCTCGTGGATGGCCAAGACCTACATGGCCGACGGCAAGGTCGCCTTCACCGGCATGCCGACCGGACCGGCCGGGCGCAAGACGCCGATCAACGGCCTGTCCGACGCGATCTACGCGAACGGCAAGCACAAGGACGAGTCCTGGCAGTGGGTGAAGTTCCTGTCCTCGACCGAGTGTCAGGACATCGTCGCCAATGAGGCCGTGGTCTTCCCGGCGATCACCTCCTCCTCGGAGAAGGCCGAGGCCGCGCAGCAGGCCGCCGGTCGGGACATGCGCGTGTTCACCGAACCGGTGAAGACCCTCGGCCAGACCTTCTCGCTTCCGGTCACCGACCAGGGCGACCGGATCCTGGACATCGTGCAGAGCCAGATCGACCGGGTCTGGCTGGGGCAGGCCGACGCGAAGTCCGCGCTCGGCCAGGCCAACAGCGATGTCAACGCCCTACTCAAGAAGTGAGCCACCGTCCCATCCGGAAAGCCATTCCCGAAGGAGTACGCATGCGCACGAGATCTCGCGCCCGCTCATGGAGAGCGCGCACGGCCGCGGCCGGCACCGCGGCGGCGGCCCTGCTCGGCGGCTCGCTGATCGCCGCCCCGATGGCCCAGGCCGACCCCGGCCCGGGGATCAACCAGCAGGTCGGCATCCCGGCCTACTTCCACCCCGGCGTCGGCACGGATGCCCAACCGGGCGGCAAGCAGTATTGGGCGACGCTGGCCAGTGGCAGCGGTACGCCGGGGCTGACGATCGTCAACATCGCGAATGGGCCGAGCTTCGAGGAGACGCAGCCGAATCCCGTATTCAAGGACGCGATCCAGAAGGTGCGCCAGGCGGGTGGCAAGGTGATCGCCTACGTGGACACCGGCTACTTCGGCACCAGCGACAAACACTTGACCACGCGCCTCGGTGATTCGTCCATCGAGGCGTGGCGGATCCAGATCCAACACGACCTGGACAAGTGGTACCGGCTGTACGGGCCCGACATCGACGGCATCTTCTTCGACCAGGGGCAGAACGACTGCGCCTACGTCAACGAGTACAAGGCGCTCACCTCCTACACCAAGCGCAACCACCCGGGCGCGCTGGTGGTGGACAACCCCGGTATCGACATCCCGCAGTGCTACGCGGACGCGGCCGACATCCAGGTGACCTTCGAGGGCAGCTACAACACCTACCAGTCCTTCACCCCGCCGCAGTGGGAACTCGACAGTGACCCGGGCAAGTTCTGGCACCTGATCTACGACACCCCGGCGGACAAGGCTCCCCTGGCGATCACGCAGAGCAAGCAGAAGAACGCCGGGACCGTATACGTCACGCCCCTCCCGCTCGACCCCAACCCGTGGGGCGCCGTTCCGGACAGCGCGTACTGGTCGGCCGAACTCGCCGCCGCGAAGGTCGCCCCGACCGCTGCCCCGGCGACCCCGGCGCAGCCCACCGCGACCACCACTTCGGCCACGTCGGTACAGCTGAGCTGGCCGAACTCGGGTCCGAGCACGGTGGCCGGCTACGACGTCTACCGGGACGGCGTCAAGATCGGTGCGGTGCCGCACCAGACCACCGGCACCTCGCAGTTCGCCGCGGCGGACCTGAACCCGTCCACCGCCTACTCGTTCACGGTTCGCGCCCGCAACGACGCGGGGGTGTTGTCCGCCGCGAGCCCGGCGTTGAATGTGACGACGTCGGCGGCGGGCGTCAACCCTCCGGGCGTGCCCGGTTCCTACACCGGCTCGGTCGCCGGTCCCACCTCGGTGAATCTCTCCTGGGCCGCGTCGACGCCGGGTTCGGCCGTCCTGGAGGCATACGACGTCTACCAGGACAACGCCCGGGTCGCGTCGGTGCCGGCGAGTCAGACCTCGGTCCGGCTCGGTGACATGACGCCCGACTCGACCCACACGTTCGACGTGGTCGCCCGCGATGCGACCGGGCGCGTCTCGGCGCACACCGCGTCGGTCACGCTGACTCCGCCGTCTCCGGTGGGCGGTCCGATCGTGAAGTACTCGGCGACGATGACCGCGAGCTCCGTGCAGTATCGGGCGACCTTCCAACTCCCGTTCGGTTCGCACCACGTATTCATCGACGCGGACAACAAGGCGAGCACCGGCTTCATACCGTTCGGTGCCCAGGGGGTCGGGGCCGACTTCATGTTGGAGAACGGCATCCTGTACAAGGCCGCCAAGGACGGGCCGGTCTGGGACAACACGACGTGGAAAGCGGTGGATCTGGGTCCGGGCGTGTCACCGCTGAAGTCCACCACCAACGACGAATACGTCTGGGAGGTGCCGACGTCCGTCTTCGCAGGCATGAACACGGGCACACAGCACATCGCCTTCCACGGCAGCCTGCCGGACGCCTACACGCCGATCGTGACCGTCGTCCAGCAGTAGCCACCCCCTGGCGGGCATCCCGGCCGCCGTTCCCGGCCGGGATGCCCCCACAGACGACGAACCCCTGATCGGCGGATCAGGGGTTCGTCTTGCGTGTACCGGCCTCAGACCGCGGCCGACAGCGCCTCGAACTGCTCGTCGGAGAGCCGGATCCGGGCCGCCTCGGTGTTCTCCTCCAGGTGCGCGACGCTGGAGGTGCCCGGGATCGGCAACATCACCGGGGAGCGGTGCAGCAGCCAGGCCAGCGCCAACTGGCTCGGGGCAGCACCGTGTTCCTTGGCGATCGCATCCAACGGGCCGCCCGGACGGGCCAGTTCGCCGGTGGCCATCGGGAACCACGGGATGAAGGCGATGTCCTCGGCCGCCGCGTAGTCGAGCACGCCCTCGGCCTTGCGGTTGGCCAGGTTGTACAGGTTCTGCACGGACACGATCTCGACGATCTCCCGGGCCTCGCGCAGTTGCTCCACGGTGACCTCGGACAGGCCGAGGTGCCGGATCTTGCCCTCCTCGCGCAGCCGGGCCAGTTCGCCGAGCTGATCGGCGAGCGGCACCTGCGGGTCGATCCGGTGCAGCTGGTAGAGGTCGATCCGCTCCAGGCCGAGGTGACGCAGGCTCAGTTCGGTTTGCTGGCGCAGGTATTCGGGTCGGCCGAGGGCGTGCCACTCGCCCGGACCGGTGCGCGCGAAGCCGCCCTTGGTGGCGATCACCACGTCGTCGGCGTACGGATGCAGGGCTTCACGGATCAGTTGCTCGCTGACGAACGGGCCGTAGGAATCCGCGGTGTCGATGAAGTTCACCCCGAGTTCGACGGCCCGGCGCAACACCCGGATCGCCTCCGGGCGATCCTTCGGCTCGCCCCAGACGCCGGTCCCGGTGAGCTGCATGGCGCCGAACCCCAGTCGGCGCACCGGCAGGTCGCCGCCGATCGAGTAGCTGCCGGATTCCCGGGCGGGGCCGGACGCGGACGAGAGGGTCATGGGTTTCTCCGTGGTGGGTCGGGCGGCCCGACGGGCCGGACGGCGCGGACGAACGGTCCAGCTCATTGTGCCCCCGAGCCGGCCACGGATGGTGGCCGGCGCGCGAATCGCAGGTGCGGGACGTGGTGTCCGTCCACCGGGTGAGCAGGTTCGGGCGCCGACACGCGCGCGAGTGTGCGGGCTCAGCAGGTGCCGTACTGGTAGTCGCCCTTGCCCTTGGCGCTGACCTGGCGGTCGCGCAGCACGATGGAGAGCTTGCCGCGCCAGCCCTGGCAGGCCTTGTCCAGGTCGGCCCTGGTGTACTCGACGACCAGGACCCGGTTGGCGAACGCCGAGGCGTACGCCCCGCACTCGTCGTAGTGGCCGCACTCCTCCGCGACGGCGAAGTCGAAGCCGGTCTGCGCGCGCCGGTCGGCCAGCTCGGTGGTGTTCTTCTGGGCGACGGCGAGCCCGGCGGCATGCCCGCGCCGGACCAACAACTGGGCGAAGGCCGCATCCTGATCCAGGGTCAGCAGGCCGGCCGAGCGGCTGTACGAGTCGAGGTTGTCGATCTCCAGGGCCTGGAAGCCCTTGTGCGCGCAGTCGTCGATCCACGGGCCGACCACCTCGGCCAGTTTGACCCGCTTGGCCTCGGTGGACACGTCGAGCACGGCCTCGCCCCAGGCCTCGTCCATCACCACCTTGCCGTCCTTGCGCAGCAGCAGGTCGGGGTGTTCCTTCTCCCACCACGGCAGTGCGTCGGGTTGCGCCTGGTAACCATTGACGTAGCAGATGTTGTAGAGCCCGGACTCGGGCTGCGTGGACCGGTCGCGGATCACCACGCGGACATTCGACGGCGGCTGGTACGGGCCGCCGATCTGGTAGTCGAAGTCGGCGGCGGCGGGGGGCAGTACGACCTGTTTCGCCGGTCCGGTGGAGGCACCGGGGCCGGTGCTCGCGGTGGGACCGACGGGCGTTTTGGTGGCGGCCGGCGTCCCGGCAGCGGTGGATGTCCCGGGGCGGGCGGAGGTGGGGGGTATACCGGGTGCGGCCGAGGTGGTGGGCGTCCGGACGCCGGACGGGGTGCCGGTGGCCGTTTTGGGCGGATCCGCTTGCGAGCTCGAATCGTCACCGGCGTCGCAGGCCGCGGCGGTCAGCACGAGGGCCACCGCGGCGGCCAGGACGGCGGCCTTTCGACGACTGTGGGTAAAGCACAAACCGGGCACACGTGCTCCTTGTGAGACGGTCGGAAACCGATCTCATCCGGCGCGGCCAATTCACACCGGTGGATATTTGCTGCCGGTAATACTGCGGCATTCGCGCACGAGATCGGCTCTCGGTGCCGAGAGTATCGGTCCGGGCCGCCGGAATCGAATTCACCGACGAAAATGATCATGCCGAGAGAATCCGTGCCGATAGCTGATCCTGCCCGGAATCCACTCGCGCGCAGCCGAATCCGTCATATCAGGCCGCAGTGCGCACCCGGGCGGAAAGGGTCTTCGGGTCGAAACCGGCGGCGGTGACCGTGCCCGCCGCGTCCACGAGTGCGAACACAGGATATCCGGCCACCGCGAAACCGCGACCCAGCGCACCGTCCATCGGCTCGACCACCACCTGCGCCACCCCGGACAGTGCGCTCACGTGCCCGCTCGGGTCACCACCGTCCTCGTGCACCACCGCCGGCACCCGCCGACCCTCGCCTCGGGGGAAGGGCATGCGAAAACTCCCGACAGAGCGAGAAAAGGTGGCGGCCACAGGAGGACGTGAACGCGGCCGACACGCGGGACCGAGGAAATGTAACCCCCATGGCGCCAATGGCAACAGTGCTCACCCGAGGGCAACCGAAACGGCGGGCGGGAAGCAAATCAATTTCCTCGCTTTCTCTTGCGACGCAGGAGATCAAGGGTTTAGCGTCACCGCCGCGGATACGATCGCCGTGCCCGCGGACGGGCGGATCGCCGAACCGGGCGGCCACGACGAGCTGATGGCGTTGCGCGAGGGGCACTACGCCCGGCTGTTCGGGCTGCAGGCGGCCGGGTATCGGGACCGGGTCGACGACGATTCGACGAAGATCGCGGAGGACGCGTAGTGGGGACGGTCGGACGTACCGCGACGATCGGTGCGGCGCTTGCCGCCGGCGGGCTGGTCGGGGTGTGGGCGGTGCGGTCGCGGATCGCGCTGATCCGGGTGACCGGGATGAGCATGGCGCCGACGTTCGTGGACGGCGAGCGGCTGGTGGTGCGCCGGACCACCCGGGTGCGCCGTGGCGACGCGATCGTCTTTCGCAATCCGGTCCGGTTCGGCGCCGACGACGAGCTGCACTGGCTGGTCAAGCGGGTGGCGGCGGTGCCGGGCGATCCGGTGCCGATCGAGGTGTGCGCGGCGGTGCACGCGGTGCGGGGGACGGCGGTGCCGCCTCGGTCGCTGGTGGTGCGGGGGGACGCGGTGTGTACGCAGGATTCGCGGCACTTCGGGTACGTGTCGACCTCGACGGTACTGGGTGTCGTGGTGGCGGGCGGGCGGCGTGGGCCCGGCGAGGGCGGGCGCTCTTGACGGGTTCCCCGGTCGGGACGTACGTTCCTCGGCATCGGATTGAAACGTTTCATTTTCACTTCCGAGGTCGGGTCGGTCGTCGGGGTCAGTCCCGTCAGTCGGGTTAGTCGGGTCAGTCGCGTCAGTCGGGTCAGGAGTGTGTTTCCATGCAGGACCTCACGGCGGTGCGGGCCGCCCTTCGTGCCCAGCGGATCGAGACGCCCTCGTGGGCGTACGGGAACTCCGGCACCCGGTTCAAGGTGTTCGCCCAGGAGGGTGTGCCGCGCGATCCGTTCGAGAAGATCGCCGACGCGGCGCAGGTGCACACGTACACCGGGATCGCGCCGATCGTGTCGCTGCACATCCCGTGGGACCGGGTCGAGGACTACACCGAACTGGCCCAGTTCGCCCGGGAGCACGGGGTACGGATCGGCGCGATCAACGCCAACGTGTTCCAGGACGACGACTACCGGCTCGGCAGCGTGACCAACCCCGATCCGGGCGTGCGGCGGAAGGCGATCGACCATCTGCTCGCGTGCGTGGACGTGTTGGACGCGACCGGGTCGCGCGACCTGAAACTGTGGTTCTCCGACGGGACGAACTACCCGGGCCAGGGGGACATCGCCGATCGGCAGGGCCTGCTCGCCGAGGCGTTGGCCGAGGTGTACGCGCGGCTCGGCGCGGAGCAGCGGATCCTGCTGGAGTACAAGTTGTTCGAGCCCGCGTTCTACATGACGGATGTGCCGGACTGGGGCACGGCGTACGCGCATTGCCTCAAGCTCGGCTCTCGGGCGGTGGTCTGTGTGGACACCGGGCACCACGCGCCGGGGACGAACATCGAGTTCATCGTGGCGTTTTTGCTGCGTGCAGGCCGGTTGGGGGCGTTCGACTTCAACTCGCGGTTCTACGCGGACGACGACCTGATGGTGGGGGCGGCCGATCCGTTCCAGCTGTTCCGGATCATGCACGAGGTGGTGCGCGGTGGTGGGTTGGCTCCGGCGGTCGGGGTGAACTTCATGCTCGATCAGTGCCACAACATCGAGCCGAAGATCCCGGCCCAGATCCGGTCGGTGACGAATGTGCAGGAGGCGACCGCGAAGGCGCTCCTGGTGGACGCGCAGGCGCTCGCGGACGCGCAGCGGGCCGGTGACGTACTGGCGGCCAATGCCGTGCTGATGGACGCGTACAACACCGATGTCCGGCCGCTGCTGCGGGAGTTGCGGGTGGAGCAGGGGCTGGCGCCGGATCCGGTGGCCGCCTACCACGCGTCGGGGTACGCGGAGCGCATCCGGGCCGAGCGGGTGGGCGGGACGCAAGCCGGCTGGGGCGCCTGAGCCTTGGCGGATCGTTGGAATCGAGAACAAGATCGAGAACAAGAAGGAGAACCGCCGATGTCCGGCTCCCCGCCCGAGGTCGATCGTCTGCTCAGCCGCTCCCGGGTGTTGGGGGCGGATCCGCGCAATACCAACTACGCCGGGGGCAATACGTCCGCCAAGGGCACCGGGATCGACCCGGTCACCGGTGCGCCGGTGGAGCTGATGTGGGTCAAGGGGTCGGGCGGTGACCTCGGCACGTTGACCGAGGACGGGCTCGCGGTGTTGCGCCTCGACCGGCTGCGGGCCCTGGCCGAGGTGTATCCGGGGGACGAGCGCGAGGACGAGATGGTCGCGGCGTTCGACTTCTGCGCACACGGCAAGGGGGGCGCGGCGCCGTCGATCGACACCGCGATGCACGGTTTGCTGGGCGCGGCGCACGTGGATCACCTGCATCCCGACTCGGGCATCGCGCTGGCCACCTCGGCGGACGGCGAGCGGCTCACGGCCGAGTGTTTCGGGGACAGCGTGGTGTGGGTGCCGTGGCGGCGGCCGGGGTTTCGGCTCGGCCTGGACATCGCGGCGATCCGGGCGGCGCATCCGGCGGCGATCGGTTGTGTACTCGGCGGGCACGGGATCACCGCGTGGGGGGAGAGCAGCGCCGAGTGCGAACGTAATTCGCTGCACATCATCCGGGCGGCGGAGAAGTTCATCGCGTCGCGGGTCGAGCCGGCCCGGCATGCGTTCGGCGCGCTGCTCGCCGAGCCGTTGGCCGAGGACGAACGCCGGGCCCGGGCCGCCGAGTTGGCGCCGGTGCTGCGCGGGTTGGCGTCGACCGATCGGGCTCGGGTGGGGCATTTCACGGACAGCGCGCCGGTGTTGGAGTTCCTGTCCCGGGCCGAACATCCTCGGTTGGCGGCGCTCGGCACGTCGTGCCCGGACCACTTCCTGCGGACCAAGGTTCGGCCGCTGGTCCTGGATCTGGCGGCGGACGCGCCGATCGAGGACGTGGTGGCTCGGCTGCGGGTGCTGCACGCGGAATACCGGGCCGAGTACGCGGCGTACTACGCGCGGCATGCCGAGGCGGATTCGCCCGCGATGCGGGGGGCCGATCCGGCGATCGTGTTGGTGCCGGGGATCGGCATGTTCTCCTTCGGCAAGGACAAGCAGACCGCGCGGGTGGCGGGGGAGTTCTACGTCAACGCGATCAATGTGATGCGCGGTGCGGAGACGATCTCGACGTATGCGCCGATCGACGAGCGGGAGAAGTTCCGGATCGAGTACTGGGCGCTGGAGGAGGCCAAGTTGGCCCGGCAGCCGGCGCCGCGTCCGCTGGCGGCGCGGGTGGCGCTGGTCACCGGCGCGGGGTCGGGGATCGGGAAGGCGATCGCCGAGCGGCTGGTCGCCGAGGGGGCCTGCGTGGTGGTCGCGGACCTGAACGCGGCGAGCGCGATCGAGGTGGCGGCGGCGCTGGGCGGGTCGGACCGGGCGGTACCGGTGACGGTGGACGTGACGTCGGAGGAGGGCATCCTGGCCGCGTTCGCGGCGGCGGCGTTGGCGTTCGGCGGGGTGGACCTGGTGGTCAACAACGCCGGGTTGTCCATCTCCAAGCCGCTCCTGGAGACGACGGCGCGCGACTGGGACGTCCAGCACGACGTGATGGCACGCGGGTCGTTCCTGGTCTCGCGGGAGGCGGCGCGGCTGATGATCGGGCAGGGGATGGGCGGCGACATCGTCTATATCGCGTCCAAGAACGGGGTGTTCGCCGGGCCGAACAACATCGCCTACGGCGCGACCAAGGCCGATCAGGCGCACCAGGTACGGCTGTTGGCCGCCGAGCTGGGGTCGGCCGGGATCCGGGTCAACGGCGTCAATCCGGACGGCGTGGTGCGCGGGTCGGGGATCTTCGCGGCCGGGTGGGGGGCGCAGCGGGCGGCGGTGTACGGGGTGGCGGAGGCCGAGTTGGGCGAGTACTACGCGCAGCGCACGTTGTTGAAGCGCGAGGTCCTGCCGGAGCACGTGGCCAATGCGGTGTTTGCCCTCACGGCGGGCGACCTGTCGCACACCACGGGCTTGCACATCCCGGTCGACGCGGGGGTGGCGGCGGCGTTCCTCCGCTGAACACGGGCCGCTTGGTGGACCTGGCCGGGTGCAGGTGGCGGCCCGGGACGCTCTCGGCCGGCCTCCGGCCGTGGTGGCCTCAAACGCCGGCCGGGCTGTTGTGGGTGGGTTTTGTGCTGGTGGTGGCGGTGGTTGTGGTTGTCGTCGGGTGGATTGACCGGGCCTGCGGCCGGTGGCCTCAAACGCCGGCCGGGCTGTTGTGGGTGGGTTTTGTGCCGGTGGTGGCGGCGGTTGTGGTTGTCGTCGGGTCGATTGACCCGGCCTCCGGCCGTGGTGGCCTCAAACGCCGGCCGGGCTGGATTTGGTGGGATTCGGTCGCGTGGTCGGGTCGCTGTTGGGCCGAGCGACCT
Source organism: Embleya sp. AB8 (assembly GCF_049739465.1). Lineage (NCBI taxonomy): Bacteria > Bacillati > Actinomycetota > Actinomycetes > Kitasatosporales > Streptomycetaceae > Embleya > Embleya sp. AB8. Next base: position 50,096 of record NZ_JBMHHY010000016.1, on the reverse strand, counting down.
GGCCTCCGGCCGTGGTGGCCTCAAACGCCGGCCGGGCTGGATCTGGTGGGATTCGGTCGTGGGGTCCGGGTCGCCGTTGACCCAAGCGACCCGGGCCGCCGCAACTCGGCTCGCCGCGAGGCGATCCGCCGCGATCGGGCTTGCTGCGACGCGACCCTCTGCGATCGGGCTTGCTGTGAGGTGATCCGCCGTGACCGGGTTCGCCGCGACGCGGCCCGCAGCAACCGGGCCCGCTGCGAGGCGGCCCGCTGCGAGGCGGCCCGCCGCGATCGGGCTTGCTGCGAGGCGGTTCGCAGCAACCGGGCTCACTGCGGGGGGATTGGCCGCGATCGGCTCGCCGCGAGGCAACCGGCCGCAACCCGACCCGCTACAACCCGGGCCGCTGCGAGGCTACCCGCAACAACCCGGCCCGCCGTGAGGTGACCCGCCGTGCCCACGGCCCGCCGCGAGGCAACCTGCCGCGCCCCGGGCCTGCCGCGCGGCAACCCGCTGCGCGGCGGCCCCGGTGTCGGCCCGGCTGAATCAGCCCGGCCGGCGTTTGAGGCCACTGTTGCCTGGATTGGGAAAGGAGTTGGCCATGCCTGGTGCGCGGACGTTTGTTGCCGTGGATCTCGGTGCCTCCAGTGGACGTGTGTTGGCCGGATGTGTCGGGCCGGGGGTGTTGAGTGTGCGTGAGGCGCATCGGTTTGTGAATCGGCCGGTGTCGGTTGGCGGGACGTTGTACTGGGATGTACTCGCGCTGTATGGCGGTGTGTTGGATGGGTTGCGGGCGGTGGGGCGGACTGCCGGGGCACCCGTGAGTGTCGGGATCGATTCCTGGGCGGTGGACTTCGGGCTGCTCGACGAGAATGGGAGCTTGCTCGGGAACCCCGTGCACTATCGGGACCGGCGCACCGATGGCGTGCCGGAGCGGGTGCATTCCCGGGTGGGGGCCGGGGAGTTGTACCGGATCACCGGGGTGCAGGAGGCGGGATTCAATACCGTGCATCAGCTTGTCGCGGTGGCCGGCACGCCCCAGTTCGCGGCCGCTCGGCGGGTGTTGTTGATTCCGGACCTGATTTCCTATTGGTTGACCGGGGTGGCGGGGACGGAGGTCACCAATGCCTCCACTACGCAACTTCTGGATCCGACCACCGGGACGTGGTCGACGCGGATCATGGGTGCGCTCGGGTTGGATCCCGGGTTGTTCGCGCCGTTGCGGCTGCCCGGTGACGACGCCGGGGAGTTGACCGGTGAGGTGTTGGCGGAGACCGGATTGGGCGGGCCCGTCCGGGTGACCGCCGTCGGGTCGCATGACACGGCTTCGGCGGTGGTCGGTGTACCGGCCAGTGGCGAGCGGTTCGCCTTCGTTTCCAGTGGGACCTGGTCGTTGGTCGGGGTGGAGCTGGCTGCGCCGGTGTCGACGGAGGAGAGTCGGCGGGCGAACTTCACCAATGAGCTGGGCGTCGACGGGACGGTGCGCTACCTGCGCAATGTGATGGGGCTTTGGCTGCTTCAGGAGTGCATGCGGCACTGGGATCGGCTCGGTCGGCCGCACTCGCTGGAACGGCTCCTGGACGATGCGGCGCGGGTGCCGGAGCTGCGCTTCGTGGTGGATGCCGGCGATCCGGGCTTCCTGGCTCCCGGGGACATGCCGGCGCGGATCGTGGCGGCCTGTCGGCAGGCGGGGGAGGTGGTGCCGCAGACGCCCGGGGAGATCGTGCGATGCATCCTGGACAGCCTCGCGCTGGCCTATCGCGCCGCCGTGTCGGATGCGCAGCGCCTTTCCGGGCAGGCCGTGGACGTCGTCCATGTGGTGGGTGGTGGGGCGTTGAATACGTTGTTGTGTCAGGCGACCGCGGATGCCTGTGGGTTGCCCGTGGTGGCCGGGCCGACCGAGGCGGCGGCGCTGGGCAACCTGCTGGTGCAGGCGCGGGCCGCGGGGAGTGTGGGTGGATCGCTCGCCGAGCTTCGCCGGTTGGTGCGGGAGACCCAGCCGCTGCGCCGCTACGAGCCGCGCGGGACCGGGGCCGCGTGGGATGCTGCGGCCGATCGGCTGCCGGTGCGCGTGGACCGGTCCCGGTAGGGCGTTCGCGGTGACAACGCATAGGCTGCCCTGATTGCGCCCGCCGGCCCGTACCGGCCTGGAGAAGCGGATCGATCCGGATGACGACGTCGAGCATCAAAGAGGTGGCCCGTCGGGCCGGCGTGTCGGTGGGCACGGTGTCCAATGTGCTCAACCATCCGGAGCGGGTGGCCGAGGCGACCCGGACCCGGGTCCTGGAGGCGGTGGAGCTGCTCGGTTTCGTCCGCAACGACTCGGCCCGGTCGTTGCGTTCGGGGGTGGCGAACACCGTCGGGTTGATCGTGCTGGATGTGGCCAACCCGTTCTTCACGGATGTTGCGCGCGGTGTCGAGGACGTGTGCAACGAGACCGGCTCGGTGGTCATCCTGTGCAATTCCGACGACTCCGGCGCCAAACAGGACCGCTATCTGCGCGTACTCCAGGAGCAGCGGGTGCGCGGCGTGCTGGTCACCCCCGCGCGGGACGCCGAGCTGCCGGTGGTGGAGCTGCGCGCCCGGGGCCTGGCGGTGGTCCTGCTGGACCGTACCGACGAGCGGGCCGACCTGTGTTCGGTCGCGGTGGACGACGTGGCCGGCGGTCGGCTTGCGGCGGAGCATCTGTTGGCCGAGGGGCATCGTGAGGTCGCGTTCGTCTCCGGTCCGCGGTCCATCCGGCAGTGCGAGGATCGGCGTCGGGGGTTGCGAACCGCGTTGCGTGACGCGGGACTTCACCTGGGTACGGCGGTCCGCGAGGTGTTGGTGCCGGCGATGAACGCGCGTTCGGGTGCCGAGGCCGCGTGGCGTCTGCTGGCGGCGGGCCCGCTGCCCTCGGCGGTGTTCTGCGCGAACGACCTGCTGGCGATGGGGTTCCTGCGCGAGTTGTTGCGCGCGGGGGTGCGGGTGCCGACGGACGTCGCGCTCGTGGGGTACGACGACATCGAGTTCGCCGCGGCGGCCGCGGTGCCGTTGACCTCGGTGCGGCAGCCGACGTATCGGCTCGGGCGCACGGCGGCCGAACTGCTTTTCGAGGAGAGCGAGGAGCCGGACACGCACACCCATCGACAGGTGGTGTTCCGGCCGGAGTTGGTGGTCCGCGAGTCGACGGCCGGCGGCGGCGAGGCCGGGTGGGTCTCGCCGCCGCCGGTACCACCGGTGTCGTAGTCGGGCTCAGAAGGTCGTGGTGACCGACGTGCCGGCGAACGCCTGCTTCGCGTCGAGGCTGATGTAGTGGTAGCCCTGGGACGGGGCCGTGATGGTCAACGTCTCGGCGTTGCCCGGGTTGGTGGACTTGGCGGTGTAGGCGGTGGGGGTGGCCCACACGTCACTGTTGTAGTAGAGGTCGGCGTTGCCCGTACCGCCGGCGGTGACGATGTCCAGGCGCGGGGTCCCGGCCGGGATGTAGATGTAGAACCAGACGGTGCTCCCGGTGCCGGCGCTCAGCGAGCTGCGGCGGCAGTTCTTGCCCAGGGCGCGGGTGTCCGGGTCGGTGCATTCGGCGGTGCCGCCGCCGGTGACGGTGACGCTCTGCGTGGTGCTCGCGGTGGCGCCGCCGTTGTCGGTGACGGTCAGTCGCACGGTGTAGGTGCCGGCGGCGTAGGTCTTGGTCGGGTTGGCCTCGGTCGAGGTGGTGCCGTCGCCGAAGTCCCAGGCGCGGGTGGCGATGGTGCCGTCGGGGTCGGTGGAGGTGTCGGTGAAGGCGACCGAGGTGCCGGTCACCGTGCTGGTGAAGCTCGCCACCGGCGGGCGGTTGGTCGGCGTGCCGCCGCTGCAGTCGCCGGCCGCGCAGGCGGCCAGCCAGGTGTACCAGTCGCTGTCGTAGCGGGTGCCGATGCCGGTGGTCAGGAAGGTGCGCGCGCCGGCCCAGTCGCCGGTGCGGTAGTAGCCGAGCAGGCGGGTGATGTCCGCGGGGTGCTTTTGCAGCATGTAGCGCACGCCCAGGTAGCCCCAGCGGTAGATGCGGGTGGTGTCGTTGGCGTAGGTGTTGTCGAAGACGGTACTCAGCGCGTAGGTGTGCTTGGCCGCCTCGGTCATCGCCTCGGTGTAGGGGACGTTGCGGTAGGAGTAGGAGATGTACTCCGCGAAGCCCTCGATCCACCAGATGGTCGGCGTGCTCACGCCCGCGTTGAAGTCGCCGTACATGTCGAAGCGACCGTCGAGGTAGTGGGTGTACTCGTGGTTGAGGTTCCAGATGGCGAACGTGGGTCGTTGCCACTCGGCCTCGTAGGCGATGAAGCGGGGCTGGTTGCCGATCGCGCTCGGGTCGCCCTCCAGGTACATTCCGCCGTTGTTGGTGTCGATGCCGAAGATTCCGCCGGCGTAGGTCTGGTAGTCGGCGCTGGAGTGGAAGACCACGACCTCGATCGTGGAGTTGTGGTCGTTGGCGACCGGGCCGTTGTCCGCGACCACGCGGTGGAAGTAGGCGTCCTGGTTGCGCAGGCTCGTGCACGCGGCGGCCAGGTTGGTCGCGTCGACGTCCTGGGCGCGGATGCGGATGCTGTCGCTGCACGTGTAGTTGATGGTCAGCACCGCGGCGGCGAGCCGGGCCTGGAGGTTGCAGGTGTCGTAATAGGCACACTGCGCCTTGTCGTAGTAGTCGGTCGACTCGGCCAGTCCGACCCACATCGCCGCGGTCGGTCCGGTGATCGAGGTGGCCTGCAGGTGGGTCCGGATCAGCGGGCGGACCTTGGCCTGGAGGGGTGCGTACTGGACGAAGCGGGCCAGTTCGCGGCCGGAGTTGACGGTCAGGTAGCCGCGGTCGGTGCCGAGCAGGTCGCGGTGCGCGGTGGCGAAGGTGTCCAGCGCGTCGACGATGCTCGGGTCGGCCTGTACGGCGGTGACGAACTCGGGTACCTGGTGGCCGCGGAAGAGCACGGTGAACACGTTGTTGACGGCGGCCTTCATCCACCACGACGCGTCGTAGCCGGCGTTGTAGCCGGCCAACAGGCGCTTGACCACGTAGAGATAGCGGGCGTTCTCCTCGGCGCTGTCGATCAACGTGACCGCCTCGGCCAGCGTCTCGCCGTTGGCGTCGGTGACGTCCGAGGAGTGCGCGTTGGCGAAGAACGTGTCCAGACCGGAGCGGATCGCGGCCTGCAGCGTGGGACCGTACGTGCCGACGTCGTCCTTGTGGTACCAGTGCACGTAGTAGCCCGCGCGCAGGAAGAGCACGAGCTGCGGCGCGCCGGTGCTGCTGTTACCCGGGTAGGACGCGGCCATGTCCCGCAACGCGTAGGCGACCGTGGTCATCTGCGCTTCGTTGAAGACCGAGTGGGCGTCCGGGCCGGTGATCTGGAACAGCGTGTTGACGCAGTCCGTGGTGGAGGACGTGATCTGCTGGACGAGTGCCGAGCCGGTCCGGCTCGCGAAGTCGGCGACCGTGCAAGTCGCCGCCGCCGCACGCCGGTTGGCGGTGGTCGACGGGCGGGCCGGCCGGACGCTCGTGGCCGCCTGGTCGTAGTCGCGCCGGGCGTTGTCCGCGGCGCTCGCGGACACCGGTGGCCGATCGGGTATCGGCAGCGGTTTGCCCTGGGTGTGTGGGGAGTCGTCCGTCGCGGCGCTGGGGGCGGCGCCGGGCGGGGTGGTGGCGACGGTGGTCGATCGGGCGGCGACGGGATCGGCGGGGGCGGCCGATCCGGGCTGGGTGAACAGCCCGAAGCCCATCGCGAGCGAGATGACCACTATCGAGATACGACGAAGTCCCTGTCGTGCCGAGTTGGTTCGCAAAGACCGTCTCCTTGCGGAACAGAGGCCGCGCGGACGCGCGCCTCGTGAGGGGGGTGGTGCCACGGCATGAGCGGTTCGTCGCCGGCCTCTGTGCGAGCGGGGACCGAGGTCGGCGCGAGCGTGGTTCCCGAGCCCTGCCCCACCGCGAATTGCGCACGGTGACGGGGCAGTTCGTGCCGCAGCGGACCGGAAGGGGAGCGTCCGGACGACCGCGTGGCATGTACCATGTCACAAATCACATTGCGCAGGAAGAGCACTCGGGCACGGAGTACGCGCGGGCGACGGTGCGCTCGGGCGGCGATGCGCGCGGGTGAGGGGCGCCGGGGTGTGGGGCGGGCGGGCGTACGGGCGCAGGGTGTGGGTATGAGGCGGTGCGGTGGCGGGGTGCGGGTGGGGTGCGTGGGGCGACCACGGTGCCGAGCTTCGCGCGCGGCGCGCCGCTCCTGCGCCTGGCGCCGCTGCCGCTGGCAACCAGGCTTCCCGGCTTGGGAGTTCGGCTGTGGGCGGGCGGCGGGCGCGTCGCTGTTCGTGGCTCGGCGCCCGAGTTCGGCTGCGTGGTGGTGCGGTGGCGCGGTGTGGGCGGGGTGCGTGGGGCGACCGCGGTGCCGAGTTCCGTGCGCTGCGTGCCGCTTCCGCGTGTGACCCCGCTGCCGCTGGCAACCGGGCTTCCCGGCTTGGGAGCTCGGCTGTGGGCAGGCGGCGGGCGCGTCGCTGTTCGTGGCTCGGCGCCCGAGTTCGGCTGCGTGGTGGTGCGGTGGCGCGGTGCGGGCGGGGTGCGTGGGGCGACCACGGTGCCGAGCTTCGCGCGCGGCGCGCCGCTCCTGCGCCTGGCGCCGCTGCCGCTGGCAACCGGGCTTCCCGGCTTGGGAGTTGTGGGCGGGCGGCGGGCGCGTCGCTGTTCGTGGCTCGGCGCCCGAGTTCGGCTGCGTGGTGGTGCGGTGGCGCGGTGCGGGCGGGGTGCGTGGGGCGACCGCGGCGCCGAGCTTCGCGCGCTGCGTGCCGCTTCCGCGTGTGACCCCGCTGCCGCCGGCAACCGGGCTTCCCGGCTTGGGAGCTCGGCTGTGGGCAGGCGGCGGGCGCGTCGCCGTTCCTGGCTCGGCGCCCGAGTTCGGCTGCGCGCGGCGCGGTGGCGCGGTGCGGGTGGGGTGCGTGGGGCGACCACGGTGCCGAGTTCCGTGCGCTGCGCGCCGCTTCCGCGTCGTCTGACGCCGCTGCCGCTGCCGCCGGCAACCCGGCTTCCCCGCTTCGGAGTTCGGCCGCGGGCCGGCCTCGGCCATATTGCCGCCCGTAACCCGGCTTCCCGACTTCCGAGTCCGGTCGCGCGCCGGTGCCGAGCGCGCCGCCGTTTGTGGCCTGGTGCCCGAGTTCGGCCGCGCGCCGGCGCTGAGCGCATCGCCGTCCGTGGCCCGGCGCCCGAGTTCGGCCGCGCGCGGGCGCCGAGCGCATCGCCGTTCGTGACCCGGCGCCCCAATTCGGCCGCGCCCCGGCTCCGTTCGCGCGGCCCGCTGTGACCCGGTGCCCCAGTTCGGCCGCGCCCCGGTGCCGACCGCGCTGCCCTCCGCGGCCCGGCGTCCGAGTTCGACGCCGCTGCCGCCTCGCTCCCCGCGCCGGTCGGCCGGTCGTTGTTTGCCAACTTGCCTGATTGTGCCGGTCCTTGCCGAGCGTGGGTCGCTACTGGTCTAGACCTTGATTATTGGTCCAGACCTTCATTACGCTCGCTCTACTGTGTGAGCCGGACAACCCGGCTCATTGTGGGGCACAGGTTCTCCGTCGGATCACAATCCAGGAGCACCCATGGCCATCGGAACCGTGAGGCGCACCAAACGCACCACCTTCGGCAAAAGACTCACCGCGATCTGTGCATCCCTGCTCCTCCCACTCGCCGCGATGGTCGGCCTGTCGGCCGCGCCGGCGCACGCCGCCGCCGGGGCGACCGCCTCGTTCGCCAAAACCTCCGACTGGGGGAGCGGCTTCCAGGGGGAGTGGACGATCAAGAACACCGGTACCACCGCCATCACCGGCTGGACCGTCGAGTGGGACTTCCCCACCGGCACCAGCGTGGGCGCGTACTGGGACGCCTTGATCACCTCGTCCGCATCGCACTACACCGCCAAGAACCGCGACTACAACGGAAGCCTGGCACCGGGAGCCAGCGCGAAGTTCGGCTTCGTCGGCTCCGGGACCGGCAGTCCCGCCGGCTGCAAGCTCAACGGGGGATCGTGTGACGGCACGCCGCCCACGGACAACCCGCCGAGCGCACCGGGGCAGCCCACCGCCACCGCCACCACCGCGACCTCCATCTCGCTGAGCTGGGCCGCGGCCACCGACGACCACGGCGTCAAGAACTACGACGTCTACCGGGGCAACACCGTGGTCGCCACGGTCACCGGCACCGCGTATACCGACACCGGCTTGACCGCGGACACCGCGTACACGTACAAGATCGTCGCCCGGGACACCATCGACCAGACCGGACCCGCGTCGCCGACCGCCACGCTGCGTACGGCTCCCGGCGGCGGCACCGACACACCGCCCTCGGCACCGGGCACGCCCACGGCGAGCGCGGTCACCGACACGTCGCTCACCCTGACCTGGGCGGCGGCCACCGACGACCACGGCGTCAAGAACTACGACGTCTACCGCGGCGCCACCAAGATCGCGACCGTGACCGGGACTTCGTACACCGACACCGGCCTGACCGCGAACACCACCTACACCTACACGGTGGTCGCCCGGGACACCATCGACCAGACCGGCCCGGCCAGTGCGCCGCTCACCGTCAAGACCACCGGCGGCGGCACCCCGAGCACCGACTTCGTCCGGGTGGGCTACTTCGTGCAGTGGGGCATCTACGGCCGCGCCTACACGATGAAGACCCTCGACACCTCGGGCGCGGCGGCCAAGCTGACCCACCTCAACTACGCCTTCTCCAACATCGATCCGAACAACCTCACCTGCCTCAACGGCGTCACCAAGGCCACCACCCCGGGACCGCAGGATCCCAACCAGGGTGACGGCGCGGGCGATTCGTGGGCCGACTACGAACGCTCCGTAGGCGCAGGCGAATCCGTCAACGGCACCGCCGACACGTGGGACCAGCCGTTGGCCGGAAGCTACAACCAGCTCAAGCAACTCAAGGCCAAGTACCCGAAGTTGCAGTCGCTGATCTCGATCGGCGGCTGGACGTACAGCAAGTACTTCTCGGACGTCGCCAAGACCGACGCGTCCCGGCAGAAGTTCGTCAAGTCCTGCGTGGACATGTACCTCAAGGGCAACCTGCCGGTGACCAACGGACGCGGCGGTGCCGGCGTGGCGGCCGGCATCTTCGACGGCTTCGACATCGACTGGGAGTGGCCCGCCTCCGACGGCGGGCACGCCGGGAACCACTTCTCTCCCGACGACAAGAACAACCTGACCCTGCTGATGGCCGAGTTCCGCAAGCAGATGGACGCCTACAGCGCGACCACCGGCAAGCACTACCTGCTCACCGCGTTCACCCCGGCCGACCCGGCCAAGCTGGCCGCGGGCTGGGACATCACCACGCGCGACGGCACGCCCAGCGTGTTCGACTACATGGACTACGCCAACGTCCAGGGCTACGACTTCCACGGCTCCGGCAGCGACAACAGCTGGGAACCGAACCGCACCGGCGACCAGGGCAACCTGTACGCGGACACGGCGGACCCGTACCCGACCAAGTTCAGTGTGGAATCCACCATCCAGTACTACCTGGACCAGGGCGTCGACCCGCGCAAGCTGGCCCTGGGGCTCGCCTTCTACGGGCGTGGCTGGCAACAGGTCACGGACGGTGGGAAGAACGGCGAATGGCAGACCGCCCACGGCGCCGCACCGGGCCAGTTCCCGGAGGAGTCCGGCACCAGGGGCTACGCGAACCTGATCGCGTCGGTACCGAATCTGACCGTCTATCACAACCAGCAGTCGATCGCCACGTATGGCTTCACCGGTGACAACGGCCAGTGGTGGACCTTCGACGACGACTGGTCCATCGGGAAGAAGACGGCCTGGCTCCGTTCCAAGAACCTCCTGGGCGCAATGATCTGGGAGATGAGCGGGGATACCGGGGTACTGATGACCGCGGTCGACAACGGGCTGAAATAGCCCACCCGAGCGGAGAGTCGGGACGCGGTGAGTGGCGCGTTCCGGCTCTCCCCACGGCCGCGGGCGTCGAACGGCGGGCAACCGCCCGACCGGCGCCCGCGGTCGGCCCACGTCCGGTCCGAGACCCGGCGGGCCACGGTGGCCGTCGATCACGAGGTGGCGTAGGCCGGGGCGTGGCGGGGCCAGGGGCGGGTGCGTTCGAGTTGGGCGGCGACGGCCAGGAGCAGCGGCTCGGCGCCGGGCCGGCCGACCAGTTGTACGGCGGTGGGCAGGCCGTTGCCGCCGGTGCCCATCGGGACGGTGGCGGCCGGGTAGCCGGCCAGGTTCCACGGCGCGGTCATCGGCGCGTACCGACCCGAGGCGACGACGCTGCGCAGCCACGAGCCCTCGCCCCAGTGGTGGGCGGGCGGCGCGAAGCGGGCCAACGTCGGCATCACCAGCACGTCGTACCGCTCGAAGAACGGCGCCAACGCGGCCCGAAACCGCTCCCGATCGGCGGCCCGCGGCGGACGCACCGCGGCGGCGATCCGGCCCGCCCGCACGTGCCGGACCGTGCGCGCCTGCAACCTGCCCCGCCTGCGCGGGTCGGCCAGATAGGGCGCCGCGTCGTGCCCGGGCAGCGCCAGCCAGCGCGTCGTGCACGCGAGCGCGGTCCACAACGGATAGCGCGGCTCGGTCCGTTCGACCGCGTGGCCGAGGTCGCGCAGGATCCGGCCCGCCTCGCCGACCCGCGCCCTCAGCTCGCGCTGCACGACGATGCCGGCGGCGGGCGGCTTGACCGACAGCGCGATCCGGATCCCGCCGGGGGTGGCCAGGTCGGCCGGCAGCTCGTCGGCCATCACCGCGAGCATCAGCGCCGCGTCCTCGACGGTGGTGGTCAGCGGGCCGTTCTCGGCCATGTGGTCCCAGCTGTCCGTGCCGATTTCGGCCGGCACCACGCCCGTTCCCGGCTTGATGCCGAACAGGCCGCAGTTCGCGGCGGGGATCCGGATCGAGCCGGCTCCGTCGTTCCCGTGCGCGATCGGCACGAGACCGGCCGCCACCGCCGCGGCCGAGCCGCCCGAGGAGCCGCCGGCGGTGACCGCGAGGTTCCACGGGTTGCGGCTGGTGCCGTAGACGTTGTCCGTCATGGGGTAGATGCCCAACTCGGGCAGGTTGGTCAGGCCCACGACCACCGCCCCGGCGGCGCGCAGCCGGGCCACCACCACATGGTCGGCCGGCTGCGGCCGATCGGCGGTGGCGGCCGAGCCGACCCGCATCGGCTCGCCGGCCACCGCGATGTTGTCCTTGATCGCGATCGGGACGCCCGCCAACGGCAGTTCGGCCCGATCGGCGCGCGCGTCGACCGCATCGGCCTCGGCGAGCGCCGCCTCGGCCCGCACCCGAACGAACGCCCCCAGCCGCCCGTCCCGCCGGGCGATCCGCGCCAGGTGTTGCCGAACCACCTCGCGCGCGCTCACCTGTCCCGCCCGCACCGCGGCGGCGATATCCGTCGCCGTCCGCCCGATCCATTCGCCGTTGCCGCCGTCCGAACCCTCGATGCCGTGCAAGCCGTCCGAGCCGTGCAAGCCGTGCAACCGGTCCGTGCCGTCTGTGTCGTCCATGCCGTCCTCCGAAGGGAAGATCCGCCGATTCCCGTGGCGTGTCCGCCAACCGTGCCGGCCGGCGGGCCGTACGTCACGAGAAGACCGACAGACACCTACGAAAGTCGGGGCGAGATCGTCTCGTTCGAACCCGAAGCGAGACCACCTCGGTGGCCGACCCGTACCCGACCTCTCGACGATCACCCCTGTGCGAAGACCGCCGCCGGTGCGGACCCGACGGCAACCTCGGCACGCCGCACCCGACTTGCCACGCACCGGACGCGGCCCGACCCGCTCGGCCCGCCCGACCCCGGTAGACGTTGTAGCCGCCTCGGATCACCAGGTCCTTCCTTCTTCCGGTCGACGATGGCGAGGAAGCCGTCCGCGTCGACGACGCCACGAGTACGCGGCGGAGCCCGGCAGTTGGTGTGCCGGGCCCTGCCGCGTGGGTCTACCTACGGTGCTCAGCCCTCGTAGCCGGCGGCCAGAAGACGCTCGCGTAGCGCCGCGCGGTGCTGCTCGGTAACGCCGTTGTCGGTCAGCAGGCCGGTGAACCCGTCGTGGGTGGCGTGCAGTTCGGTCAGGCACGTGTGCATCGCCTCGGCCGGGGCCTGCAGGAGCACGGCCGGCATCGTGGTGTGGTCCAGGCCGGGGACGGCGATACCGTTCGTGGCCCGGATCGCGGGTAGCGCGTCCTCGGTGCGGGTGTAGTCGGCGGTGATCGACTCCGGTGTGGCGCCGAGGAGTTCGAGCAGGGCGGCAACGACGATGCCGGTGCGGTCCTTGCCGGCCGTGCAGTGGATCAACGTGGGCGGGCAGTCCGGCGCGGCCAGGAGGTGGACGGCGGCGGCCAGATCGGCGGCGTTCTGCACCGCCAACGCGGCGTACCAGCGGCCGAGTTCGACCGGGCCGAACGGGTCCGGCCAGACCGGTGTGCTGGTGCTTGCCGTCGGGGCGATGGCGAGCGGGTGCACGCGTACGCCGGCCGGGAGTTCGGGCCACGGACGGGCGCTGCGTTCGAGGTCGCTGCGCAGGTCGAGGATCAGTGCGACGCCCAGTTCGTCGAGCAGCGTTGCCGCCGCGTCGGCGGCGAGGTTGTGCGGGCCCGCCGAGCGATACAGCAGGCCCGTACGGATCCGGCCGTCGGGGTCGGCGGGCGACACGTCGGCCAGATCGCGCAGGTTGAGCAACGGGCGTTCGGCGACCGGAGGTTGGGTGTGCGGGGCGAGCGACATGGGGATCTCCCAGGGATGGTGGCCGGCTACTTGAGGCCGGAGCGGACGAAGGCGTCGATGACGTGCCGCTGGAGCAGCGCGTACACCGCGAAGATCGGCAGGCAGGCCAGGCCGGACGCGGCCATCAGGGCGCCCCAGTTGTTGCCCTCGGCGCCCATGAAGCCGCGGATGCCGACTTGGACCACCGAGTCGGCGCGTTGGAGCACCATGGCCGGCCAGAAGTACTCGTTCCAGGCCGAGATGAACAGCAGGATGAACAGCGAGGCCAGCGCCGGTCGCAGATTGGGCACCACGACCGTCCACAACGTGCCCCATGAGGTGCGCCCGTCCATCCGGGCCGCGTCGAGCAGTTCCTTCGGGAAGGCGGCCAGGTGTTGCCGGAGCATCAGCACCGCCATCGCCGAGCACAGCGTGGGCACCACGATCCCGGCCAGCGTGTTGAGCAGTCCGAGGTTGGACAACATCACGTAGTTCGGGATCATGGTGACCTGGAACGGCACCAGCCAACTGCCCACGAACAGCAGGAAGAGCGCCCGCTGACCGAAGAACTTCCAGGCGGCGAAGGCATATGCGGCGAACAGACTGATCAACGTCTGACCCAGCGCGGTGGCCAGGGCGACGGCGAACGTGTTCAGCAACATCCGTGCGATCGGGATCGACTCCCACACATGCCGGACGTTGGCCAGGGACGGTGGCCCGGGCAGCAGCGACTGGCCCAGCGCGTCGCCGGGTTCGCGCAGCGCGACCACGTACATCCAGTAGACCGGGAACACGCACACGACGCTCAGCTTGGCCAGCACGAGATGCCCGACCAGCGTGCGGCCTCGGGATTGACTGCCCACGGGCCGATCGTCGGTCGAGGCCGAGGCCGCGGCCGGGAGCGGGATCGGGACCGCTGATTGGGCCACGCGCCGTGCGGGGGCCTCGACTTCGACGAAGGCGCCGGAGATAGCTGCGGTGGACATGGGGATCGTCTCTCAGTCGTCGTGGAATCCGTAGTCGTGGAATCCGTAGTCGTGGAACCCGTAGCCGTGGAATCGGTCGCGGTGGCATCGGCTGCGGTGGATCAGTCGTCGTGGAAGCTGAGCTGGTCGGCGAGCCGGACGAAGGCCATCGCCACCACCGCGAAGCCGACGAAGAACACCGTTCCGGCCGCCGCCGCGTAGCCTGCGTCGAAGCTGCGGAAGCCGAACTGCCACAGCAGGTAGTAGATGTTGGTGGTGGCCCCGCCCGGCCCGCCCTGGGTGAGCGTGTCGATCAGCGGGAAGGTCCACTGCGCGGACAGCAGGATGGTCATCAGCGCGAGGAAGACCAGCGTCGGGGACAGCAGCGGCAGGGTGATCCGTCGGGCGATCTGCGCCCGCGTCGCCCCGTCCAGGGCCGCCGCGTCGGCATAGTCCCGGTTGATCCCGGACAGCCCCGCCGAGACCACCACGACCGCGAAGCCGATCATCTGCCAGCCGCAGATCCCGATCAGCGCGAGCAGCGCCGGCCCGGGCTCCCGGAAGACGTTGACCGGCCCGATCCCGAACGCGGTCAGCGCCCGGGTCACCGGACCGCCCTCGGGTTCGAGCAACCAGCGCCACACCGCGGCCGTGGCCACCGGGGTGACCAGGGTCGGTACGAAGATCAGCGCCCGGTAGACCGCCCGACTGCGACCCTGGACGTGCTGCGCGAGCAGCGCGATCACGACCGGGATCACCACCGAGAACGGCAACAGGCCGAGCACGTACCACCCGGTGTTGATCAGCGCGTCGTGCAGCTCGGGCAGCGCCAACACCCGGCGGTAGTTGTCCAGTCCGACCGGTTCCATCGGCGTGGTCGGCAGCAGATTCCAGCGGTAGAAGGACAGTTGCACGGTCTGCGCGAACGGCCGATACGTCCACACGATCAGCAGGGTCAGCGCCGGGAGCAGGTAGAGGTAGGGCGGCGCGGTTGCCGCGAGCCGGCGGAGCAACCCCGGGCGGGCCCGCGTCGACGCGGCGATCGACGCCGACGCGGGTGCCGGGCGGGCGAGTTCGACGAACACCGGCGAGCCTCAGCCCTGCGTCGGGAGGTGCTCCGCCAGGTAGCGGCGCAGCGTCTCGGCGTCGAGTTCGTACACCGGCGCGCCGCGCCCGATCGGCACGAAGGTGGCGGTGGCGCCGTCGGCGTAGACGTCGATCCGGGTGTAGCCGCCGCCGGTGTAGCCCCGGATCAGCCCGGCCGGTGCGAGTACGTCGGCGCCGTACGCGGTTGCGGGGGCCACCCACACCGGCACACCGCCGAGTACCCCACAGGTGGCGTGGTGCGCGTGTCCGGCGACGATCAGCTTGACGTCGGAGTCGCGGACCAGCTCCGCGAGTTCGGCGTGCGGGCGCAGCGTGAGCAGCTCCAGCACCTCGAGCGGCGAGGGGATGGGCGGGTGGTGCAGGGCCAGGATCGTGCCGTGCGCGGCCGGCTCGGCGAGCAGGTCGCGCAGCCAGTCCAGTTGAGCCGGCGTCAGATCACCGTGGTGTTGCCCGGGTTCGCTGGTGTCCAGCATGATCACCCGAAGCCCGTCGAACTCGGCGACGAAGTCGCGCACCAGGTCGGTGGGTTCCTCGCCGAGCAGGCCCTCGCGGAAGGCCTCGCGGGCGTCGTGGTTGCCCATCCCGAACAGCGCGGGCGCGCCGATCCGGGCGGCGGCGGGCTCGACGGCGGCACGCAGCCGGCGATAGGACGCGGGATCCCCGGCGTCCGCGAGGTCCCCGGTGAACAGCAGTGCGGTGGGCCGGACTTCGGCCTGCTCGACCTCGGCGAGCGCGGTCTCCAGGTTGGCCAGGGTGTCCACGCTGCCGTGCAGCAGGGTGCCCTCGGGCACGACATGGACGTCACTGAACTGGATCAGAGTGTGGCTGGGGGTACGCACGGGATTCCTCCGGAGCTGGGGTGAACGAAACGCGGGTACGGTCCGAATGCGGGTACGGTTCGAATGCGGGTACGGTCCGACTACTTCGGCAGCAGTGCCTCGGCCCGCCGGCGGGCCTCGCCCAGCGTGGCCGCCGGGTCCTTGCCCTGATAGACGGACGCCTCGACGGCCTGCATCAGCAGGTCGCGGATCTGTACGTAGCTGTTCCCGGGGAAGGACGTCCACGGCCGGAGTCGGTCCAGCTGGGCCAGGTTGGGCGCGAGCAGCGGGTTCTTGTCCGCCCACGGCTTCAGGCCCGCCGGGTCGTCCACGAGGGACGGGCGCAGCGGCAGGTAGCCGATCCTGCTGGAGATCTGCGTGTAGGCGCGGTCGCTGGTCATGAAGGTGATGAACTCCCAGGCGGCGCGCTGCTTCACCGGATCGTCGGCGAGCACCATCAGGGCCGAGCCGGAGTTGGTCGGCACGGTCGGCTTGCCGGCGAAGGCGGGCAGTGCCGCCGCGCGCAGCTCCCACTTGGCGGCGCCGGCCGCCTGTTGGAAGGTGCCCTGGAGCGAGCTGCTCTCCAGGACCATGCCGAGATTGCCCCGACTGAACGCGTCGATGGCCTGGGCCTGGGTCAGATTGGGCGAGGCACCGGAGGCGACCAGGTCGGCGAGCGTACCGACGGCGGAGACCGCCGGGGCCTCGGCGAAGGTGAGTTGCCTGCGGTCGGCGGAGATCACCGAGCCGCCGTTGGAGCCGACGATCGCCTGGAGGCACCAGTCGCCCGACGGCGCGGTGGCGCAGTCCACGTACGCCCCGCCCTTGCCGGTCTTGGCCTTGATCGCCAACCCGGCCTGCTTGACCTCGTCCCACGTGCTCGGCGGCCGGTCCGGGTCCAGGCCGGCGGCGCGGAACGCCTCGGCGTTGTAGAACATCACCGGCGTGGAGAACACGTACGGCATGCCGTAGGTCTTGCCGTTCCAGTCGCCCAGGGTGCGGGCGTTCGGCGCGAACGGGTGGGTGCCGCCGAAGGCGGCCTGTACGGCGGGTTTGCCGACCAGGTCGTCCAAGGCCTTGACCTTGAGCCCGTTGACCGCGAAGTCCAGGTCGCCGAAGGTGACTTGGGCGACATCCGGGGCCTTGCCGACGACCAACTGGCTCTGCAGCGAACCGACCACGTTCTGTGCGCCGCCCTGGGGTGGGCGGGCGGTGACCTTGATGTTGGGGTGTGCGTCCTGGAACTCCTTGACCAGGCCGTTGATCGTGTCGGTCCAGATGCCGGCCTGGGAGAGGTTGTAGGACTCGAAGACGATCTCGGCCTTCTGGTCCGGGCGCAGTTCCGGTGCGGCGGCGGCCGATTTCCCGGTCTTGCCGGAGTCGGCCGAGGTGCTGCCCAGGCCGCCGCACGCGGAGGCGGTCAGCACGATCAGGGCGGCGGCGCAGCCGAGTCGAAGGGTATGGGGGAGGTGCACGAGGGCTCCAGGTGGGGCGGGGATGGCGGGTCGGTCGGTGCGAGGGGGGTAGGCGCGTGGCGGGCGCGGGTCAGCCGCGGCCGACGACCGCGGCGGGGTGGTCGGCCGGGGTGGCGCTGCCCTGCCACACCAGTCGGCGGCCGGAGTCGGCGTCGAACAGGTGTAGTCGCGCGGGGTCGGCGGTCAGCGTGACCGGGTCGCCGGGGGCCAGGCGCAGTGGCCTCGGCCCGCGCAGCGCGACCTGACCGGCCGGGCCGGCGCCGGCCGGGCCGGTGGCGCACAGCGCGACCTCCTCGCTGCCCAGGTTCTCCACCGCCTCGACCACCGCGCGGATCCGCACCGCGTCCCGGGCGGCGTCCTCGCCGACGGGGGTCAGGTGTTCGGGCCGGATGCCCAGGATCACCTCGCGGGCGGGTACCCGGCCGGGCCACAGCGGCGCGACCACGCCGGGGGCCTCGACCCGGAGCAGGCCCTGCTCGGTGCTCGCCAATCGGCCGGGGATCAGGTTCATCGGCGGCGCGCCGAGGAAGGACGCGACGAACACCGACGCGGGTTCGTCGTACACCTCGGTCGGCGTGCCGACCTGTTCGAGTCGGCCGCCGTCGAGCAGCGCGATCCGGGTGGCCATCGTCATCGCCTCGACCTGATCGTGCGTGACGTAGACGAAGGTGGCGGCCAACCGCCGGTGTAGGGCCGCGAGTTCGACCCGGGTCGCGGTGCGCAGTTTGGCGTCCAGGTTGGACAGCGGCTCGTCCATCAGGAACGCCTTGGGTTCGCGGACCAACGCCCGGCCGAGCGCGACGCGTTGGCGTTGGCCGCCGGAGAGTTCCTTGGGCCGGCGGGCAAGCAGGGTGTCCAGTTGCAGCTGGGCGGCGACCTCGGCGACCCGGCCGCGGACCACGTCCTTGGGGATTCGGCGAACGCGCAGCGGGAAGCCGATGTTGCGCTCGACGCTCAGGTGCGGGTAGAGCGCGTAGCTCTGGAAGACCATCGCCAGGTCGCGGCGTCGGGGCGGGGTGTGGGTGATGTCCGCGTCGTCGAGCAGGATGCGGCCCGAGGTGGGCGGCAGCAGACCGGCGAGCATGCGCAGCAGCGTGGTCTTGCCACATCCGCTGGGTCCGAGCAGGGCCAGGAACTCGCCGTCCTCGATGTCGAGCGAGACAGCGTCCACGGCGGTCGTGTCGCCGAACTGCCGGGTCAGCGCGTCGAGCCGGATGCGGCCCACGACTCCTCCTCTGGTACGGAACCCGTACGGGAACGTGGTGCGGGAACGTGGTGCGGGAACCACCGAGGGCGCCGACGAATCGGGACACACGGCGGGGATGCACCCCAGCGTGTCCGGCCCGCGTGAACAGGTCGGGCATACGGAACATCGGCTTCCGATACGGGGCAAGGCAGGGGGCCGGACACCCGCTGAACATACGGCCGCGTATGGAGAAACGGAGTGGGTCATCGATATGACAGTTAGTCATATCGCTAATTCGTCTGCGCAGGTAGGACGGGTGCTCGGGTGGTCGGCGACCCCGTTCGTACACATTCGGCGGACCTCGTTGATACAAACGTGGCTGCCGGCCGACGGCGGTTTGGCACGGCACTGCACGGCACGCCACGAAACGGGGACGGCCATGGACGAGCGCAACGACACAACGGACACGACGGACATGACGGACGCGGCGGACGCGGCGCGGCGGCCGGCCGACCTGCTCGCGCGGCTGATCGGGTGCCGGATCACCGAGGCCGATCAGCGGGAACTGCGCGACCTGGCCCACACGTTGCGGGCCGCCGACGAGGTCTGCGACGTGGTCGACGCGGTCCGGCTCAGGTCCGCGACCACCGACACGGGGCGTCGAATCCACGGATCGGACCTGGATCTGCTCGACGCCGCGCTCGCGGCCGGCATACCGGTTGCCGACCCGCCGGCCGACCTGGCGCTACCCCTGTCCGGCTGGCTCGATCTGCGCACGAGCCGGCGCGACCTCGCCGCCCTGGGCGCCGACCCGCGCTTTCGGCCGCTGCTGCGCGACGCGGTCTTCGACGGGCAAGGTGATCTGCTCGCGCTCGGCCGGCCCGGCGGGGTGCTGCGCGATCGGGCGGACGCCGTGGCCGCGGTCCTGGCCGCGAGCGGCCTGGTCGACATCGTGTGCGACGCGGTGGCCGGCTGGGTCGAGGCGATCCGGGCCGGCGGCCTGCCCGCGCTGCACGAGGCCGTCCACCACCTGGACCTGCTCGGCCCGGCCCGGCTGATCCGAGCCCGGCCGGACCTCGGCCCGGCGATCCGGGAGATCTTCGCGGCCGACCCGGCCGCGCTGCTGGCCCGGACCTGGCAGGCCGGCCTGGTGGACGAACTGCGGCACCGGGCGCTCGACACCTTCACCGGGCTCGGGCATGCCGCCGACGTATACCCGGTGACCATCGCCGACTCCGTCGACCCGACCGAGGCGGACGCGTTCATCGTGACCAACGGCCACCGCAGCGTGGTCTTCGGCGCCCGACGCCGGATCGGCCACGCGCGGCACCCGAAGTTGCCCGCCGCCGGGGATTCCAGCGCCCCCGCGCATCGACACCGGCTCGAACACGACTGGCTCACCGCCTTCCTGCTCGCGCCGGGCGAGCGATGGGGATGGGAACCGGTCACCCTCGTCGCGCCCGCCGGGCGAGTGGCGTCCGAGCTACGGCGGGGCGAATCGGGCTGGTGGGAGCGGGTCGACCCGGCCGGAGCGGTCACCGCACGCTGGTACCAGGGCCCGGCCCGCCCGCTTCGGGCCGGCGGCTACCACAGCGTCGGCCGGCTCCGCCACCGCTGGACGGCCGGCAGCGAACTGGTGCCACCCGCAGGCGCGTTGCGCCATCTCACGGTGCGCGACCGGGCCGGCTCGCGGGTGCTGCGGCGCGCCGACCGCGACCTTGCGGACCGGGTGCTGGGCACGGTCGACCCGGCACTGGCCGACCGGATCACCGAACTCGGCCGGCGAATCCCGGTCGGCGCCGGGTCGCCCGAAACGGCCGACACCTGCCGGGAGATCCGCGCGGCGATCGGTCCGCTGCTCCCCGGGATCACCGCCGACCGGCTGTGGGACGGCGTCGCCGGTACGGTCTGGACGGCCGTCGAATGCCGGGTCCTGATCGCCCGTCACCTGGACCCGACCCCCGCCGCCGACGGCCCGACCGCCGCCAAGGACCCGACGGCCGCCAAGGACCCGACCCGGGTCCACGCGCTGCGCACCGAACCGCTGCCCTATCCGCGGTCCGACCATGGCACCCTGCGGGCCCGGATGTTCACCGAGATGCAGGAGATGTTCGAACGCCTGGGCGCTCTGGCCGCCGTCCCCGCCGGCGCACCACTCCCGCCGAGGGTCGAACCGGCGCACGCCCAGGGGTGGGAGGCGATGATCGGCCGGCTCGGCAACCGCGCGCTGCGCCTCGCGCTCCTGCCGTCCGTGGACGAGCGCGGGGACGAGGTGCGTCGTGATCACCTACGGGCCTGGGGCGTACCGGAGTTCGCCGATCCCGGGGGCCACTGGCGAGTCCTCGAGGTGGCGGCCGTCGACGCGGAATGCCGGCCCGTGTCGGGCAGGGTGTACCGCAGTGCGCACGGCTACCGGATCGAGTTGACGCCGGCGCCCTCCGCCGACCGGACCGTGCCGGTGCTGGAATACGCCGCCGACGGCCGGTTCGACGCGGCGCCGCCGTTCGGGACGATCATCGGTGAGCGGGTGTGCGTCGGGTGGGGTGGCATGGACCGGATCTCCGCGCTGCTCCGGCTGCACGCGGCCCGCGGCCGGGCGCCGTGGCCGGCCGCCGCGGTGGCCGAATTCGCCGCTGCGACCGGGATGTCGGTGGCCTGCGCGGCCGTCCTCACGGCGGGGCTCGAACCGGGAACCGGGTATCGCCTTCGGCAG
The DNA here is from genome assembly GCF_049739465.1 of Embleya sp. AB8. Taxonomy (NCBI): domain Bacteria; kingdom Bacillati; phylum Actinomycetota; class Actinomycetes; order Kitasatosporales; family Streptomycetaceae; genus Embleya; species Embleya sp. AB8. The sequence continues at coordinate 29,150 of NZ_JBMHHY010000016.1, read as the reverse complement.
GGCGGCTACCCCGAGGACCTGCCCGGGCCGGCCGGCCTGAACTCGCGGGACGTGGCCGACGCGGCCGGCGAACTCGCCCCGATCGACCCGGATCGTTGCCTGGCCGTCTCCGAACTGCTGATGCCCGACGACCCGGCCGACCTGTGGGCCGGCCGGCTCGCCGTCGAGCGCGCGGCGACCTGGTGGCTCGCGACCTCGGCCGAGCGGGACAGGGACACCTTCGCCGCGAACCACCCGTCGCCGGCGGACTTCGCCCGGACCCACGGGTAGGCCCGGCCGCCACGCGGATTACTCGCCCGCGTACGCCTTGCGCAGCGCGGCGATGTCGAGCTTGCCCATCGCCATCATCGCGGCGGTGGTGCGCGACGCCTTCACCGGGTCCGGGTCACTGATCAGGTCGATCAGCTCGTCCGGTACGACCTGCCAGGACAGGCCGTACCTGTCCTTGAGCCAGCCGCACGGTCCCTCCTCGCCGCCGTCGGAGAGCTTGCGCCAGTAGTAGTCCACCTCGTCCTGGTCGGCGCAGTGGATCTGGAACGAGATCGCCTCGTCGAAGGTGAACTGCGGGCCGCCGTTGAGGCCGATGAACTTCTGCCCGTTGATCTCGAACTCGACGGCGAGCACCGAGCCGGCCGGGCCGGGGCCGGCCTCGGTGTAGCGGCCGATCCGACCGAGCTTGCCGTCCTCGAAGATGGACAGGTAGTGGTTCGCGGCCTCCTCGGCCTGGCCGTCGAACCACAGACAGGTGGTGAATGGTTTGTCGGTCATCGCGACCTCCGGTACCTCGGTTGCGCGCCGCTGGGGCGTGTCGGGACCTTCCACCAGTACCGACCTGTCCCGAACCGCAAACTCATCGCTGCCCGGCGCCCGGATTCCCGGTTTCGTACCGAGATTTCCGCCCGCCCGGCCCGGTCGCCGGTCAGCGGTCGCGGGCGGCCTCGACCACGTCGCGGATCCCGGCCGCGGAGGTCACCCGTCGGGCGTACTCCGGCTGGCGCAGCGCACCCCCCATGTAGGGGTGCGGGTTGCGGTGCGTCGCGCTGCTCTCCAGGATCTCGCCGGCGGCGAAGTGCACCTCGGTGACCCCGGTGGCGGCCAGGATACGATCGATGTTGCGCGCGGTGATCCCGCCGCCCGGCATGACCACGATCCGGCCCGCCGCCTGCTCGACCAGGCGGGCGATCAGCGGCGCGCCCTCCAGCACGCTGCTGTCCTGCCCGGACGTGAGCACCCGGTCCACGCCCAGCTCGATCAGTTCCTCCAGCGCCGCGTGCGGATCGCGGGTCATGTCGAATGCGCGGTGGAACGTGACCGAGCAATCACCGGCCGCCGCCAGCAACTCCTCGACCACCGGCCGATCCAGCTCCCCCTCCGGCGTCAGCGCCCCGATCACCACACCGTGCGCGCCCGCCGCCCGAATCGCCTCGACATCGCGCCGCATCGCCGCGGCCTCGTACCGGTCGTAGACGAAGTCCCCGCCGCGCGGTCGCACGATCACATGCACCCGAATGCGCTCGACGGCGGCCAGCGTGGTCTCGATCAGGCCGAGGCTGGGCGTGATGCCCCCCTCGAACAGATCCGCGCACAGCTCGACCCGGTGCGCCCCGACCTGCTCGGCGGCCAGCGCGCCGGGCACATCGTCGATGCAGATCTCGTAGCTGACGGCGGGGGTGGCGCCGGGGTTGACGATCATGTCGCGCATCTCCTGGTGAATGGTGGGGGTGGGTCGAAGGATTCGAAGGGTCCGGGACGGCGGCCCGGGGACGGCGCCCGAAGGGCATCCGGCGGGCTCGGCCCGCGCACGGACGCGAGGGTCGGGTGTACCGGCCGCCCGCGCGGCGTGGGCGCACGCGGGCGGCCGGCGTCGAAGGGTGCCGAAGCGGGCGAAATGCCCGCCGCCACACGGGTGGTGGGGTTTCGTCGGACCGGGTACGAGCGGGGCGCGCCCTGGCCCCGCACGGTGACGCCAGAGCCGTGCCTGGACTGGTGCCGCGCCCGGCACTACGTCAGTGGCGAGCTCACCCGGACCTCGCCGACCGGTTCGCCGCCGCCGAGGACCGGGACCGTCGTCCACTCGTGCGCCTCCGCCGTGTCCACGCCCAGCGTGCGCAGTGCGGCCAACGCGAGCGCCGTGGTTGCTCGCGGGCTGCCGTCGATCACCTTGATGGCGACCGCGTGACCCGCGGTGGTCGCCGCGACGAAGACGCCCTCGGCGCCGCCCTTGGCCAGGACACCCGGGAGCAGCCGCATCACCTCGGTGTTGGCCTGGCCGTCGCCGCCCACGTACGCCGGGTGTTCGCGCATCGCGGTGGCCACCGTGCGCTCGGGACCGCTGCCCGCGATGGCGAGGGCCCGGATGCCTCGGGCCAGTCCGGTCAGGGTCATCGCGAACACCGGTGCGCCGCAGCCGTCCACGGCGGTGTGCGCGACCCGCTCGGCGGCCAACTCCTCGATACCCTCGCGGACCAGCAGTTGCAGCGGGTGGTTCGGGTCGAGGTAACCCTCGGTCGGCCACCCGGCCGCCACACACGCCGCCAACATCGCGGCATGCTTGCCCGAACAGTTCATCCGCTCGCGGGTGTCCGGCTCGCCGCGCCCGATCATCGCCCGATACGTGGCCTCGTCCTCCGGCCGGCTCGCCGGACACCGCAGCGCCTCGCCGGTCAGGCCCGCGCCGGCCAGGATCTCCTCGACCGCCTCGACGTGGAAGTCCTGCCCGGTGTGGCTGCCCGCCGCGATCGCCACGTGTGCCCCGCGCAGCGGCGCGCCGGCCCGCAGACACGCCAGCGCCTGGAACGGCTTAGCCGAGGAACGTGGTACCACCGGCTCGCCGGGCACGCCCAGTTCGAGCGCCGGCCGGCCGTCCGGGCCCAGCGCGACCAGGCTGCCGAAGTGCCGGCTCTCCACGAAGCCGGAGCGCACCACCTCGGCGAGTTCGGCGTAGCGCGGACTGGGCTCGGACGGGCTCTGCTCGGCGCGCATGGGGTCCTCCGGTTCCGGGGCGGGCCGAGCCGATCGGCCCACGATCGTGGGGGTGTTCATCGTTTCGACGCCGCGCCGGAGCGCACCAACAGGGTGCGCAGGTTGCGCCGGCCGGCCGGGCGGAAGCCCTGCCGGGCCTCCAGTGTGCGGGCCAGCTTGGACAGCGAGGCGTTCAACACGATGTAGACGAGGGCGATGATGATGTACGTCTGGATCAACAGTCGGTTGTAGGTGGCCAACATCCGCCCGCTGTACAGCAGTTCCGAGTAGCTGACGATGAAGCCGAGTGAGGTGTCCTTGAGCAGTCCGACCGACTGGCTGACCAGCGAGGGCAACAACCGGCGGACCGCCTGCGGCAATACGATCAGCCGCATGGTCTGAGTGTCCGTCAGCCCGACCGCGAGCCCGGCCTCCCGCTGGCCGCGGTCCAGGGACAGGATGCCGGCCCGGAAGATCTCCGCGAACACCGCCGACGCGGACACCGACAGCGGCAGTACCAACTTCCAGAACAGCGGCAGGTCGATGCCGTAGTGCGGCAGCCCGAACAGCACCAGGTAGACCAGGAGCAGCACCGGAACCGTGCGCATCACCTCGATGTAGGCGACGGCCGGCCAGCGCAACACCCGCTTGCGGGACAGCCGGCCGAGCGCGAGGACGATCCCGCCGCACACGGACAGCGCGGTGGCGACCGCGGCGGCCCGGACGGTGGCCCACAGGCCCTCCAGCAGGTATCGCCACATCGGCCAGGTCGTGTACGGCCGCCACTTGTCGGCGTCGAGCTGCCCGTGGTCCGCGAAGCGGCGTACGGCCAGCGCCAGCAACCCGGCCACCAGGACGCCGACCACAACGGTGGCGATCCGCATTCGGCGCCGGGCGATCGGCCCGGGTTCGTCGAACAACACGCGGGATGCGCTCATCGCACGATCGCCACCTTTCGCTCGATCACGCCGGTGACGATCCCGGCCGTGGCGCAGATGACCATGTAACCCAATCCCGCGCCGACGAACACCGGGATCGGCTGGGCCTCCAGGAGGTTGACCCGGTTGGCCGCCGAGGTCAGCTCCACCACGCCGACCGCGGCGGCCAGCGAGGTGTTCATCGTGAGGGCGATGAAGATGTTGCCGATCGGCTGGACCACGCCGCGCAACGCCTGCGGCAGGATCACCAGACGCAACGACTGACTGAACGTCAGGCCCAGTGCCCGGGCCGCCTCGGCCTGACCGATCGAGACGGTGTTGATCCCGGAGCGGACCGCCTCGGCGATGTAGGCCGCCTCGTAGAGCGCGATCACGATCACTGCGGTGGTGAACAGCGGGAAGATCACCCCCACTTCGGGCAGTCCGAAGACGAACAGCACGAGCAGGACCAGCAGCGGGGTGTTCTGGAACGTCTCCACGTACACCGTGCCCACTCCGCGCAGCGCGGCGACGGGGGACACCCGCAGGGCGGCCACCACGACGCCGATCAGCAGCGCGCCGAGGAAGGAGAGCGCGGTGAGTTCGAGCGTGGTGGTGATGCCGTCGGTGAAGGCGGAGAGATGTCGCAGCACGACATCCATCGGCGAGGGCCTTTCGGGAGGGGGCGGGCGGGGCGCGAGGAGAGAGGAGTCGGGAGAGGTGGGGAGGCGCGGGGGTGGTGGTGCCGGTCCCGACGCGCGAGGGAGGTCGGGTCGGGACCGGCGTCGGCGGGACCACGCCGGCCGGGTCGGCACCGGTCGGCACCGGCACCGGCTTCGGCACCGGCCTCGGCCGAGAGCGGCGCCGGCTCGGACCGGCCCCGGCCGGGCGCGGCGCCGGGCGCGATGCGGCGCCGCCGGCCGGGCCGCCGACGGGAGTCCCGCCGACCGAATCGGGGCCGCGGCGCGGTCGGTTCGGTCGGGCGGGCTCGGGAGCGGGCGCCGTTCCGGCCCGGGCCTACCGGGTGCGATGCGGTGCCGCCCGGAAGGCTGCCGGCGGGGGTCCCGTCGGGGTCCCGCCGACCGAACCGGCGTCGGGGCGCGATCGGTTCGGTCGGCGGGCCCGGGAGGGGCCCGGCTCCCGACGGGTCGTCAGGAGCCGGAGCGCCCTCGGTTTCGGCTCGGGCTCGGGAGCCGGGAGTGCCGTCCCGCCCCGGGCTCGGGAGCCGAGGGCGCGGTTCGGCCCTGGCTCGGGAGCCGTGGGTGCCGTTCCGGTCCGGGCTCAGGAGCCGGGGACGCCGCCGATCGCGGGCGGGTTCGGCGCGTTGCCCTCGACGACCGTGCCGAGGGTCTGCTTCCAGACGGCCTGCCACGAGCCGTCCTGGCCGATCTTGCGCAGCCAGTCGTTGACGAAGGTCTTGAACGCGGCGTCGTCGTGCTTGAGGCCGATGCCGTACGGGTCGGCGGTGAACGGCTCGCCGACCACCGTGGTGTCCGGGTTCTGCTTGACGTCCGCGACCAGGAGCGCCTGGTCCTGGACGTACGCGTCGCCGCGGCCCTGGCGCAGCGCGGTCACGCACTCCGGGTCGCTGCCGAAGGTGACCACCTTCGCGTCCGGGGCGACCTGCTTGATCGCGGCGATCGCGGGCGTGTTGGCGCCGGCGATCACGGTCTTCCCGTTCAGGTCGGCCGGCACCTTGATGCCGGACGCGCCCTTCTTGGTCAGGATGGCCTGGCCCGACGAGTAGTACGGGCCGGCGAAGGCGACCTGTTCGGCCCGCTTGGGGGTGATCGTGTAGGTCTGGAAGACCACGTCGACGGTGCCGTTCTGGAGCAGTGCCTCACGGGTCTCGGTGGCCGAACTGACGATCTTCACCTCGGGCTTGCCGATGATGTACTTCGCCAGGAGTCGGCCCATCTCGGCGTCGAACCCGTCCGTCTTGCCGGATATCGGGTTGAGCTGCGACCACAGCGGCGCGTCCTGCGAGCCGCCGACGATCAGGTAGCCGCGCTCCTTGATCTTCGCCATCGTAGACCCGGACAGGATCGCGGTGTCCGGCGCGACGTCGGCCTTCTTGGCGACGTCCTCGCCGGCGGGCTTGGACCCGCCGGGGACGTCCGAGGAGGAGCCGCCGGAGCAGGCGGCCAGCGCGGTCAGGGACAGCGCCGCGAGGACCGCCGGGACGGCGGTGCGCAGGCGACGGAGGGGGAAGCCGGACATCGGGGCCTTCCTTTGCAGCTAGGGGTGCAGGGGACGAGGGCGTACGGGGCCGGGGAACGCGGCGGTGGTCCGGACGCTCGGCGGATCGGCGGTGTGGCCGCCCGGTCGGTCGAGCCGGTGACCGGTGACCGCCGACTCGGTGACTCGGTGGCGGGGCGTCAGTGACTGAGCACCTTGGACAGGAAGTCCCGGGCGCGGTCGGTGGTCGGGGCGGTGAAGAAGGTGTCGGGGGTGCCGACCTCGACGATCTGGCCGTCGGCCATGAAGACCACCCGGTCTGCGGCCCGGCGGGCGAAGCCCATCTCGTGCGTGACCACGACCATGGTCATCCCTTCTCGGGCCAAATCGACCATGACGTCAAGGACCTCGTTGACCATTTCCGGGTCGAGCGCGCTGGTCGGTTCGTCGAACAACATCACCTTGGGCTGCATGGCCAGCGCCCGGGCGATCGCGGCGCGCTGCTGTTGTCCGCCGGACAGCTGCGCCGGGTAGTGGTCGGCCTTGTCGGCGATGCCCACCCGGTCCAGGAGTTCGCGGGCGCGGCGGTCGGCCTCGCTCGCGGACAGGCCCTTGACCCGGGTCGGGCCGAGGGTGACGTTCTGCAGCACGGTCTTGTGCGCGAACAGGTTGAACTGCTGGAAGACCATGCCCACTTCGGTGCGGAGCTTGGCCAAGGCGCGACCCTCGGCGGGCAGTTCCTCGCCGTCCAGGAGGACCACGCCCGAGTCGACGTTCTCCAGGCGGTTCAGGCAGCGGCACAGCGTCGACTTGCCCGCGCCGGAGGGGCCGATCAGTACGACCACCTCCCCGGCGGCGACGGTCAGGTCCACGTCGGTCAGCACGCGGACCGCGCCGAACGACTTGTTGATGGCGCGCGCCTCGACCATGGGCGTCACTACGGCGGAAGAAGGCGACGCGGGCTTCATCGACGCTCCATCTTTGTTCGGAATCGAAGTTTCGAGTGACAGTAGAAGTTAATTTCGAAGGAAGTCAATGCCTTGCTGGTTATTACCTGGTGTGCTATTCCTGTCACTGCCGTACCGCAGCAGGTGGCCTCGAACGGGAGTGGGACGTTGGGTGGAAGCGCGGGTGACCTGGTGCGACTGGTGGCCAGGGGGCACGGTCGATCCCGGGCGGAACTCGCCCGGTTGAGCGGCATGGCGCCGTCGAGCGTCTCCCTGCGGGTGGAGGAGCTGATCGAGGCCGGCCTGCTGCGCGAGGACGGCGAGGGTGCCTCCCGGGGCGGTCGCCGCCCGCGCCAACTACGCCTGCACGAGAACGCCGGCGTCGTGGTCGCGGTCGATGTCGGCACGCATCATGTGCGGATGGCGGTGCTCGACCTGGCCGGCCGGGTGCTCCTGGAACACGAACTCCCGGGCGACATCGCCGAAGGGCCCGAGCGGGTGACCGAACGGCTCCTGGAGAACCTGCGCTTGACGCTGCGTCAGGCCACCGTCGAACACCTGCCGCTGCTCGGGGTCGGGATCGGCATGCCAGGACCGGTCGACCCGGCCGCCGCCAAGGTGGTCGCGCCGTCCCGGATGCCCGGCTGGAACGACTTCCCGATCGGCCGACGGATGAGCGAACTGCTCGGCGTGCGTGTGGTGGTGGAGAACGACGCCAATCTGATGGCGGTCGGCGAACACCGCTACGGCTGGCCGGACCGGGACAACCTGATGGCGGTCAAGGCCGGCACCGGGATCGGCTGCGGGATAATCGTGTCCGGCCGGCTGCACCGGGGCCGCGGCGCCGCCGGCGACATCAGCCACGTACCGGTGCACGTCCCCGAACCGGTCACCTGCTCGTGCGGCCACTCCGACTGCCTGGAGGTACACGCCAGCGGCGCCGCGCTGCGCCGCACGCTGCGCGCCCAGGGCATCGACGTCACCTCGTCGCGCCACCTGGTCGAACTGGTCAACGACGGCGTCCCCGAGGCGACCACGCTGGTCCGCAACGCCGGCCGGCTGGCCGGCCAGGTGCTGGTGCCGCTGGTGAACTTCTTCAACCCGGACGTACTGGTGCTCGGCGGCGGGCTGTCCGCCGCCGAACCGTTCGTGGCCGCCGTACGCGGCGCGATCTACGAGCGCTGCCTGCCGCTGGCCACGCGGGACTTGGAGATCGCCACCGCGGTCACCGGGCGGGACGCGTGTCTGCTCGGCGCGGGCAGCCTGGTCCTGGACGAGGTGCTCGCCAGCGAGTGGGTGGATGACACACTGGCCGCACGCTGACGACGCGGCCGGCGCCGGCCGACCCACAGGGCCGGCGCGGCTCGCGGCGGCGGCAGCGGATCTTCTCAAGCTCTCGATATAGAGCTATTGTGGCGCACGTCATATTCACGCCATATCCGATGTGGCGAGAACGTGCTCTTCGAGGAGGTCCCGGTCATGGGCTACCAGGTGAGTGCCATCGATCCGGCGCGTACCGCGCTGATCGTCGTCGACGTCCAGCACGACTTCATCTCCCCCGGCGCCCCACTGGAGTCGCCCGCCGGCCGCGCCATGTTGCCGACCCTGGCCGCGCTGCTCGACGAGTGTCGCCGGGTGGGCATCCTGGTCGTCTACACCGCGCATGTACACCGCGCGGACGGTTCCGACCGGGGCCGCTACGGCGACCTCTATCCGCCGATCGCCGCCGGTACCGCGCTTGTCGACGGCACGCCGGGCAGCGAGATCCATCCCGATGTGGCGCCCGCCGAGGGCGAGATCGTGGTCAAGAAGCACCGCTACAGCGGATTCCACGGCACCGACCTGGACATGTTGCTGCGCGGCCGGGGCATCACCACCGTCGCGGTCACCGGGGTGACCACCGAGGACTGTGTACACGCCACCGCGCGCGACGCGATGTTCCGCGACTACTGGACCGTGGTGATCGCCGACGCGTGCGCCACGTACGATCATCCCGACCTGGGGTGGGGTGCGATGTCCGCCGACGAGGTACACCGCGCCGCGCTGGTGGTGTTGGCCCAGTCCACGGCCGACGTGGTCACCGCCGAACAGTTCGTCAAGCGGGTGGCGCAGACGGACGGCGCCGACTCGGAGTCGCGCTAAGAATTTTATAAGTTGCGCAAGTCTGCAACTATCGGAGCTCCCCGTGCGTTCCTTCCAGCGAACAGCACATCTCCGAAAGGACGACACCTGATGGTGTTCAACCGAGTTCTCGATGCCATCGGCGTGGGCACCCCCACCGTGGAAACCGTCGTGTCCACACCCCTGGTCCGACCCGGCGACACCCTCGAGGGCCAGATCACCGTGGTCGGCGGAAGCCGGGCGGCCGAGCTCAAGGGTGTCACCCTGTCCCTGGTCGCGCTGACCGCCGGTGCCGCCCGCCCCGGCGGCGGTGACGGATCCGTCGCGTTCGCCGACGCGGTCGGCTCGGGCCCACTTCGGCTCGGCGCGCAGGAACAGCGGGTGATTCCCTTCTCGTTCCGCGTCCCCTACGAGGCTCCGTTCACCACGATCGCGGGGCAACGACTGACCAGCCCGGCGGTGTCCGTGCGGACCACGCTCGACCTGGACGGTCGTAAGCACAAGAGCGTGTCGAACCCGGTCGAGATCGAGCCGCTGCCCGTCCAGCACCGGGTCCTGGACGCCGCGCTGACCCTCGGATTCGCGTTCAAGGACGCCGACCTGACGGCGGGTCGGGTCGGTGCGGGACCCGGCCTGCCGTTCCGCCAGGACGTCGCCTTCTACGCCTCGCCGGCCTACGCGGACACCTGCCGCGAGGTCGCGCTGTCCTTCGAGTCCTCGCCGAACGGCACCTACGTATCGGTGCATGTGGGCTCGCCCGCCGAGGCGTTCGGCCAGGTCGCCGACCGCAACCGGTTGGAGAACACCGACCTGCGCAAGGACCTGGACAGTCTGCTCGACTCCTGGATCCGCAAGGCGGTCGAGGACTACGCGGCCCGCAACCCGCGCGGCGCGCAGCCGAGCCCGTGGGTGAACTCCGGCGGGCAGAACGCACCTTCGCAGGGCGGCGGTCGCGGTGGCGGCTCCGGGATGGGCGGCGTGGTCGGCGGGCTGGCCGCCGGCGCGGCGGGCGGCTTCCTGGGCGGGATGCTGGCGGAAGAGATGTTCGGGGATGACGACGACGACTGATCGGAGACGGGGGAGCGGGCGTAGGTGATCACCCGATCACGTACGCCCGCTCCGCGTTGCCCGGGTGGCTGCCCGGAGGTGCTCGGAGGGCGCTCGGAGGGTGCTCGGGGTGGCCCGGGCGCCGAAAGCGGGACGTGGCCGCCCGGCGATCCTTTGCTTGCGCAATAATCCAAGCGTCGGGAGGGGGTCTCCCGCCGCGCGTCGCCCTCGGGCGTGGCGAGGTCGTGCCGCGTCGGCGGGGTCTCGCACGGTCGAGCGTCGACGCACCTTGGGAACATCCAGAGGGGGGTGTCGATGAGCGAGGAGATCTACTTCTCTCGCAACTACTCGGACCTGTGCGTGTCGTCGGGCACCGGTGCGGGCTTCCAATTCGAGTTCAGCTGTCAGCGCTGCTACGACACCTGGCGCTCGCCGTTCGAGGCGTGGCACAGCGGTCGTGCCGCCGACTGGCTCCAGCGCGGGGTCAGCGCCGCCTGGGGCGTGTTCGGACGGGCCGGCTCGGAGGCGAGCACCGCGGCGAGCGGCCTGGCCACGGCCGGCTACGGCCGGGCCCGGGACACCGCGTTCACCAAGGCGATCCAGAACGCGGAGGGACACTTCAACCGCTGCGGACGCTGCACCAACTACGTATGCGGGCGCTGCTTCGACACCTCGCTCGGGTTGTGCGCGACCTGCGCGCCGGACACCGCCGCCGAGGCCGCCGCGGCGACCGTACGCGGGCGCAACGACGCGGTGAGCGAGCGGGCGATGGCGGCAGGCGCCCAGGAGGGCGCGCGCTACGACGTGAACCGGCCGCTGCAGCTGGTCTGTCCGCAGTGCTCCGCCGAGACGCACGGCGCCCGATTCTGCCCGGGCTGCGGACACCGCCTCGCCCAGACCAGCTCGTGCGGCTCGTGCCAAGCGACGGTACCGGCAGGCTCCGCCTTCTGCCCCGATTGCGGCACCCGCCAGTAGCGCCGCGCCCACTGTCGGGAGGTGGGTAGCACCACCACCTCCCGACAGGGCCCGTGCGCCCCGAACCCTCAGGCGCCCTCGCCCGCCTCCGTCGCGAGCAGCTCACGCCTCGCCGCAGTGATCCCCCGGGCATCCCAACCGGGGCGCGGCACCGAGGCCGATAGCAAGGAACTCCACGTACTCCAGGGGTGTGCGGCCGCACATGCTCTCTTGTGGTTACTCGGGAACTGTCGGAGAGTGGACGCCGACCTGAAAGAACGCACTTTCCAGTGATTGGGGGACCCGATGGGGGCCAAGCAGTTCACCGGCTCGCCCGAGGACGCGGACCTGAGGCGCGCGGACTCCCTGGCGCGGGAGATCTTCTCGGACGTCGCCAACAAGTGGGCGTTCCTGATCATCGAGGCGCTCGGTGATCGCACCCTGCGGTTCGGCGAGTTGCGGAACGAGGTCGAAGGTGTCAGTCACAAGATGCTCACCCAGAACCTGCGCATGCTGGAGCGCTACGGCCTGGTCGAGCGGGACGTACACCCCACCGTGCCGCCGCGGGTCGAGTACACCCTGACCGAGCCGGGCCGAGCCCTGCGCGCCACGGTCGACGGGATGTGCGGCTGGACGCACCGCTACCTCGGTGACATCGAGGCCGCCCGCCGGCGCTTCGACACCTGATGCGCCGCTCGGCCGCGCGGTGCGGGTGCACCCGAAGGCGCGGCACGGGCGCTGTGGCTGGGGGCGGTTCGACTCGGGCCTTCGGTTGGGGTCAGGGTTGCAGTCGGGCCAGTTCGACGGTGATCGCGTCGGACATCAGGGCTCGGGCGTGGGTCACCGGGAGGATGTCGGCGAGCCAGCGGCCGCTGAGGCCCTCCAGCAACGCGGTCAGGCGTTCGGCGGCGGCCCGGGTGTGCGCCGGGGGAGCGGTCGGGATCGCCCGGGCGATCAGTTCGGCGATCTCGATGGACCACTCCTCGGTGGCCTGGCGCAGGTCGTCCCGGAGCGACTCGTCGAATACCGCGCTCGCCTGCAACTCGCCCCACGCGGTGCTGTTTTCCCGGACCACCGGGTCGTCCTGGAGTTCCAGGAGCAGGCGTTCGGCGAGTTCGGCGCGTGGTGATGCCGGGCGGGCCTCGGCGGCTCGTTCCGTCGTGTACCGGTCGGCTCGGTCGTTGATGAACTGCAATGTGGCCCGCAGGACGCCGGTGCGGTCCTTGAAGTGGTAGTACACCAGCCCCGTCGACACGCCGGCCTCGGCCGCCAGTTCCTCGACGCGCAGGCCTCGTACGCCCCGGCGCGCGATGACGCGGGCGGCGGCTTCCATGATCGTGGTGCGACGGTCCGACACAGGGGGACACCCTATCGCCGCCGGGGTGTGCCTGCTGTGCCGGCCGGCGTGACCCCGATCGATACCGGGCCCGACCGATCATGGTTCGACAGGAGATGCGAGCCACGGATCTTAATGTCGCATAAAAGCATCATCCGATTACCGGTAGTGCTGAGGCTCCTGGGATGGGGTAGCTATCGACGTGTTTGACGGGTGCTTCGCTCCGTCGACGACGAGACGACCTCTGGAGGCCCGGCATGATCCGAGTTCTGTTGGTGCACGACACGGAACTGATGCGATCGGCGCTCACCGCGCTGCTCGATCGTGAGGACGACATCGAGGTGATTGCGGAGAACTGGGCCGACGCACCCGGGCGAGCACGATCCGAACGTCCGCATGTGTGCGTGGTGGACGTCGATTGTCCCGGCGCCGCGCGTTTACCCTGTCGCCCGGTCGACCGGGACTGCGCACTGCTCGTGCTGGCCACCATCTCCCGACCGGGCACGCTGCGCCGGGCGGTCGAGGCCAGGGCCCTCGGTTTTGTGGACAAGGACGCGCAGCCGCTGCAACTACCGCGCGCGATCCGGCTGATCGCGGGCGGTCGACGCTACGTGGACGGGTCGCTCGCGCTCGATCTGCTGCGTGCCGCCACGGCGCCGCTCACCCCGCGCGAACTGGGCGTGCTCGCGCTCGCCGCGAAGGGGGCCTCACCGCCGGAGATCGCGCACAGCCTGCGGCTGAGCATCGGGACGGTACGCAACTACATGTCCGCGATCACCCGAAAAACCGGTGCGCGCAACCGTATCGACGCAATCCGGATCTCCCGGGACGCGGGCTGGGTGTGACCGGGCCGCAATAGGCGCCGCCGGGCTCGGGCCGCCGACTCCCGACTCCCGACGCGGGCGCTGGTGCGGGTGCGTTCGGGTGCGCTCAGATGCGTTCGGTGTGCCAGTGGCCGACCAGGTCGCGGTACAGGGGTGACCGGTCCAGGAGTTCGTGATGTGTGCCGCAGACCGCGTGTACGCCGTCGAGGACCAGAATACGACCGGCCCGGCGGGCCGAGCTGATCCGGTGGGCCACCACGAGCAGTGTCCCGGGTCGGGCGGCGAAGGCGCGCTCGGCCCGGTGTTCGGCGGCGGGGTCGAGATGGCAGGTGGCCTCGTCCAACAACACCAGGGGCGCGGGGGAGGCGTACGCCCGGCCCAGTGCGAACAGTTGGCGCTCGCCCTGGGACAGCGTGCCGGGATCCACCACGGCGTCGAGGCCGCCCAGTCGATGGATCAGCGGGAGCAGGCCGACCGCGTCCGCCGAGGCGGTCAGCGCCGAGTCGGCGGCGCCGTCCGGGCACAGTTGGAGCAGGTTCTCCCGTACGGTGCCGGTGAAGACGTACGCCTGCTGCGGAACGAGTACGCGCAGCCGGGACGGATCGGCGGGCAGCGGGTGGGCCGGTCGACCCGCCACGCGCACCTCGCCCCGATCGGCCGCGAGCAGACCGGCGACCAGCGCGGCCAGCGTCGACTTGCCGATCCCGCTGGGGCCCACCACCACGAGATGTTCACCGGGGACGACGACCAGGTCCAGATCACGCAGCACGGGCTGGGCGTTCGGCCCGTAGGCGAACGTCACACCACACACCTCGACGCCACCGGGGCCGGCGGCGCGTATGGTGCGTGTGATGCGCGTGGCGCGCGTAGTGGTTGCCGCAATCGTCGTGGTGCGGGCCGTGTTCGTGGCGCTGGCAACGACCACGGCACCGGCAGCGCTCGCCGCACCCGGAGCGCCCGCGCTCTCCGCAGCGCCCGTCCCCGCCGCCGACCTCGGCCCCTCGGTCAGCCGATCCAGGATGACCAGCAGCCTGGTACCCGCCGCGCCCAGTGCGTTCATCAAGGTGTGCAGCGCGGGCAACAACGCCTGTGTCAGGTAGGTCAGCGCGCCGAGCAGGACGCCCGCCGTCAGGCCTCGGCGCAACAGCCAGGGCGCGGCGACCAGCAGGAGCAGGACCGGCAACTGCCCGGCCACGCCGAGCGCGACGACGCGCGCGGCGGCCCAGCGGGCGAGCGAGCGGGCCGCCCGGGCCTGGGCCTCGATCAGGGCGTGTGTCCGGGCGGCGACCGATTCGCGGGCGCCGGCCGCCAAGATGTCGCGCAACCCCTCGGCCACCGCGCCGAGTTGCGTGGACAGCGCCTCGTCGGCGTCCAGGAAGGCGCGCTGCCGGGCCGCCATCGGGATCAGCGTGGCCAGGAAGAGCAGCAGCCCGAGCAGCAGCGGCGGCAACACCACGATCAGCAACTCCGGGGCCAGCGCGGCCAGTCCGAACAGGGCGCCGATCGCCGTGAAGACGAACGAGCGGGCCACCAGGACCAGTCCGGCGAAGCTGTCCCGGGCGATCTCGGTCTGATTGGTCAACCGGGACACCACCGCGCCGTCCGCCGCACGCGAGGGGGACTCGATCGCCTCGACGAGCGCCCGGGTCGCCACCCGGCGGATCAACCCGTCGCGCAACGGCTCGACCAGATCGGCGAGTCCGCGAAAGACACCGCCGGTGGCCAGACCGCCGAGCAGGATCGCCACCGCCGCGACGGCCAGCCAGGCCAGGCCCGTTCCGGTACGCCCGGCCAGGAAGCCGCGGTCGAGGGCCATCGCCACGGCGTAGCCGCCGAGGAACGTCTGCGCCGACTCCAGCAACGACCAGGCGCCGAGCCGGACCAGGACGCGCCGCCGCCGGGCCAGGAACCGCCGGGCCAGCGCCGGCACCGCGGACCGCCCGGCCGTCATCGCCCGACCCCACTCGAATCCACCGAACCCCCGGCCGGCCGGCCGACCCGGCCCGGCGCCCCCGACTGGGCCTGCCCGGCGCGGTGGTCGGCCCGGCCGTCCGTGCCCGGTTCGGCCGGCATCGCCGTTCGACCCACCGTGCTCGCCGGACCCGGTTCGGCTTCGAGCGGCCTGCGCCCGACCGGTCCCGCCGGGCCCGGTGCGACGCACTCGGCTTGGTGGTCGGCTCGGCCGTCCGTGCCCGGTTCGGCCGGCATCGCCGTTCGACCCACCGTGCTCGCCGAGCCCGGTTCGGCGTCGAGCGGCCTGCGCCCGACCGGCCCCGCCGGGCCCGGTGCGACGCGCGCCGCCTCGTGCCCGACCCGGCCTGTCGGGTCCGGAATGGCGCACACCGCTGGGCGGTCGGCCCGGTCCCGCGAGCCCGGTTCGGTCTCGGCCGGCTCGTGCCCGACCCGGCCCGCCGGGATCGGATCAGCTCGCCCCGCTCGGCGGTCGGTCCCGTTGCCCGGGCCCGGATCGGCACCCCCCGTCTCCTCCCCGCCGCCCCCTTCAGCCGCATCCCCATCGGCGAACACCGCGCGATATTCCGCCTGTTCCCACAATGTCTCGTGGGTGCCCACCGCGCGCACCCGCCCGTTCTCCAGCCATGCCACCAGGTCGGCGCGGGCCGCCGAGGAGACCCGGTGGGCGATCAACAGACGCGTTCCGGTGCGGACTTCGTGGGCCAGCGCGCGGCCGACGCGTAGTTCGGTGACGCTGTCCAGGCTGGAGGTGGCGTCGTCGAGCACAAGCAGTCGGCCGGCGTGCGCGAATGCCCGGGCCAGGCCCAGGCGTTGCAGTTCGCCGCCGGACAGGGGCGCATCGGCCCGGGGCGCGGCGTAGCCGGCCGGGAGCAGGCGGATGAAGGTGTCCGCGCCGGCCGCCGAGGCCGCCGCCTCGATCCGGTCCGGTGCGGGGCGGTAGGGCCCGAAGCCGATGCCGTCGGCGATCGTGTCGCCGAACAGCGCGGGTCGTTCGAACGCGTACCCGACCTCGCACCGCAACTGCGCGGGATCGATCTCGGTCAGCGGTACGCCGTCCAGGAGCACCACGCCCGCGTCCGCGTCGGTCAGCCGCCCGGCGACCGCCGCCAGGGTGGACTTGCCCGCGCCGGAGAGCCCGACCACGGCCGTCGTACCACCCCCGGGTACCACCAGATCGACGCCGCGCAACACCGCTGCCCCGCCTCGGAGTACGGTGACGCCGCGCAGTTCGAGCCGGCCGGGCCCAGCGGCCGGCAACGCACGGCTGCCCGATCGGAGCGCGGGGATGCCGAGTAGTACGGCGGTGCGTCGGGCCGCCGCCCGGCTGCGGATGAGCGAGTCCAGCCCGCCGACCGCCACGCCCAGACCGGCGGCGAGTGCGGTGTAGCGCGAGGCGGCGAGCAGTTCGCCGACGGTCAGGTCGCCGGCCGCCAGTCGGACCCCGCCGACGGCCAGTACGGCGGTGCTCAACATCGGCACCAGGATGCCGGCGCCGGCCATGGCCCGCCCGTACACCAGCCACATCCGCCGGCCCTGCTCGGCCAGTCGGGGCAACGGCGCGAGGATCCGGTCCAGTTCGTGGTTCGTGCCGCCGGCGGCGGCGATGCTGCGGGCCCCGCCGAGCGCCTCGACCAGCCGGCCGGCGATCTCGCCCTGGACCCGCTGGTAGCGCGTGACGCTGTCCGAGGAGCCGCGCGCGAACGACCGCAGCAGCCAGATCAGCAGCGGTACGCCGGCCAGGAACGCGGCGACCAGCCAGACGTCGATGACGGCGAGGGCGATCAGCCCGCCGAGCGGTACGAGCAGTGCGGCGAGGCCGGTCGCGGCGGTGGTGGGCGCGGTGCTCGCCTCGGCGACATTGCCGGTCAGCCGGGTGACCAGGTCGCCGGGTGGGCCGTGTTCGGCGGCCCGATGCGGTGCGACGGACAGCAGGTGGTCGATGCCCAGGCGGCGCAGCCACGCGGCGCTGCGCGCGGTGATGATGCCGCCGAGCAGGGCTTCGAGCGCGGTGCAGGCGATCTCGACGACGATCAGGATCGCGCACACGGTGACCGCGACGCGCAGTCCGGCGCCGTGCTCGAGCAGCAGGTCGAGGGTGTGGCCCAGGACGGCCGGCAGCGCGATGGCGACGCCTGCGGAGCCCACGCTGCACGCGAATACGGCCGCGGTCCGGCCCGCGCTGTGCCGGACGGCGCCGGCCAGCAGGTGTGCGGGTTTGGGGGGCGCGGTCGGTGCGTGGTCGGGGTGGTCGTCCGTGGCGGTCATGCCGGCGCGGTTCCTCGCCTTCGTGGCAGGGGTAGGGCAGGGACAACGGTCCCGGGCGGAATGCCCCCGCCCGGGACCGTGTCGCACTGATCTGTTCGACCTACCTCCGGGTGGTCGAGCCACCCTCGGGGATCGACCGGATTACTCGCAGTTGAGCAGGCTCAGGCTGCTGTTGCCGCAGAGCAGGAGGCTGAGCTGGCTGCCGCCGTGGCCGCCGCCGCCGAGCTCGGTCTCTTCGGTGGACATGGCCTGCAGGTCGAGAAGTGCCATGGTGATCGTTCCTCTCGGTTGTGGTGCACGATCGATCGGGATGGTGCGCGGCCCCCGGGACGGCGGGCCGGTCCTGCCTCGATCCCCATGCGGGGACCGGCTTCAGGGCCGCCGAAGCGGCGGGAGGAAGGGCAGTTGCACGGGGTGTTCGTGCAGTGCGCTGCCCAACGCGAGCAGGCAACCGGCGGTGCCGGTGGCCAGGTCCATCGAGAGCCGCATCATCTGGTCGCCGGCGAAGGCCAGTTCGCCGCGATAGGGGATCGCTCCCCAGGCCAGCTGGCCGAACAGGCGGTGCGCCTCGGCGGTGCGCCGGTCGGGTTCGCCGGTGGTGGTACGGCTCAGGTGCAGGATCATCCCGGCGGTGCCGCGGAACAGGCCCGGGTGGGCGTAGAACCGGGCACGGGCGGCGCGGACGATCTCGCCCCGCGCGGCCTCGAATTCGGCGTCGGGGCGGTGCGCGAGGTAGTCGTCGAGCACCATGCCGATGCCGACACTGCCGGCTCCGAGGTAGGGCAACGTCCGCGTTCCCTCGTCGACGTGCAGGGTGCCGCCGATGGCGACCACACAGCGGGCCAGGTCGCGCCGCAACGCGTCGGCGGCGGCGTCCAACAGGGCCGGTTCGCCGAGGCGTTCGTACAGGCGCAGGAACAGCAGGGCGCTGCCGGTGGCGCCGTACAGGAGCCCGGCCCGGGTCGGCGCGGGGCCGCCGGCCGGCCGGTCGGCGAGCTGCTCGGCGCAGGACAACGCCTGGGCGTGCAGGGCGGGTTCGCCGGTGGAGGTGCCGAGTGCGTCCAGGGCCAGCCCGAGACCGGCCAGTCCGCTGTAGAGGTCGGGGGCGAGACCGCGCCGATCCGTGCCGATGATCGACTCGGCCAGATCCAGGGCGTGTTCGCGATGGCCGAGTCGGTCCAGGACCCACGCGACGCCGGAGAGACCGTCGTAGCAGCCCACCCGACTGCCGGCCGGCGGGTTCTTGGCGGCCCGCAACAGCCATTCCTCGCCCGCCGGGTAGCGCTCGGCGCCGGTCTCGGCCAGCGCGTACAGCACGCCGGCCGCGCCGGTGCCGAGACACGCGCCGCCGCCGGGCACGGTGAACTGCGTGATGTCGCCCGGGAAGCAGCGGTCCTCGCGCTCGGGCGTGGCGGAGAGCCGGATCGCCCGGGCCATCGAGTCCCGACTGTGCGGCCAGTCGCCGGGATCCACGGGCAGGTAGCCATTTGCCTGGCCCGACCGGGCCGACCCGGTGGTACCGGCCGCGGCCGGCGAGCCCGCCGCGGTCACCGACTGCGCCGCAGGCTCCGTCCGACCCGGTTCGTACTCGCGCAGGATCTCCGCGACCGCCGGGTCCAACCAGCCCGCCGGGATCGGGAATGCCGCAGCGGCAACCCGGGCCAGGTGTTCGGCCTTGTTCCGGTCCATCGCGAACAGGCTGGTCAGCGGCAGGAACAGGGCGATCCGCAGACACGCCAGTGCGTACCGGTCGATCGCGAAGCCGCGTCGGTCGCGGGGTGCGACGAAGCCGGGATTGGCCACCGACTGGCGCCTGGTCTCGTCGTCGATCGCGGCGGCCTCGAAGTCGAGCAGCGTCACCGACTTCTCGTCCTCGGCCATCATGATGTTGAACAGGTGCAGATCGTTGAACACCACGCCCCGTGCGTGGATCTGCGCGACCGCGTCCTCGACCAGGCCGTGTACGCGCATGGCCCATTCGGTGTAGTCGGCGAGCTGCTCGGGCGTGGGGTCGGTCTCGATCAGCGGGTGTCGACGGGCGAAGAAGGTGTTCAGCGGCCGACCGGAGACGAACTCCAGGACCAGGAACCGGTGTTCCCCGACGGCGAACCAGTCGCGCACCTCGGGTGTGCAGGCCAGGCCGGCCAGCCGGCGCAGCGCGTCCCGCTCGCGTTCCAGGCGGGTGACCGCGTCCGCGCCGTCCGCGCCCAGTCCGGCGTGCGGGCGGCCCTCCTTGAGTACCACCTGCTCGTCGGTGCGCCGGTCGCGGCCCAGGTAGACCCCGCCGCCGTTGGAGAAGTGCAGCGCACTCTCGATCAGGTACGGGAGTTCGCCGACGGTGGTGGCGGCACGGGCGGCCAGGTGCGGTTCGAGGAACGCGGGCGGGGTGATCCAGGGCGGTATGTGGAACGTGGGTTCGCGACGGTCGGGGACCAGGGTGCCGGTGTCGTCCGCGATGGCCGGACACACTTCCCCGCGTGCGTTGTGGCAATGGCGCTCGGTGAAGGCGCCGTAGCGCAGGTACACCGGGCCTTCGCCCCAGCGCAGATCGCTGAGGATGTACGGCCCGGGTTCGCCGGCCAGTCGGGTGGACAACTCCTCCGCGATCGTGTGACATCGGGCGTCGTCGGCGGGGTAGATGGTGACGAACTTCCCGCTGCCGGCCCGATCGGCGTACTTGGTGTTGCGGGTGTGCAGCAGATACGGGCTGGGCAGGCACTTGAAGGCGATGCCTCGGGGGACGCAGTAGTCCCAGACCTCGGCGAGCACCCGTTCGGCGTTCTCGTGCACCGCGGAGACGTGGATCTTCCAGCCCTGGTGCGGCAGTTCGCAGTCCACCGGCCGGCACACGAGCCATTCGCCGAGCGGGTCCCGGCGCCAGTCGTCGGGCAGGGCACGGCGCACCGTCTCGTAGTGCGCCCCCGGACCACCCTCGTCCGTGCGGAGCCGGTGCGGCGCGTCGTAGAACAACCGATCGGCGTCGCAGTAGCCCGCGTAGCCCTGATTCATCGCACTCCCATTCCCGTTGGCCGGGTGCCACGGGGAACACTGCCGGCGCGCCGAGGCTGCCGAAAGTGGCAATCATCACCAATCAAGCGTGCGGAACTCACCGGGCCGGACGTGAGGAACTCATGGGTGAGCAGGCCGAGTTGCTGGTGGCCGGTGGTGTGCGGGGGAGTGCGCCGGCGCACGCCGACGGCCTGCTTTTGCTACCGCTCGGCTCGGGTGAACTCCCGGTCGGTGGTGAGCAGTTCGGTGGGTGGGCGGACGGCGAACGGCAGCAACGCGCGGATCGGGAGCAGTGGGCACGGCGGCGCCCCGACGGTCACCTCGCGGATCCCGGCCACCGCCTCGAACTCGCGGCCGACGGTGGGGAAATGTGTGTCGTTGTCGTTGCCGACGTCGGGCGTCTCGAGCCGGACCCGTTCGGCGCCGACGGCGATGCCGAGGGAGCGGTGCCGGACGATCGTGGCGGCGTGCGCTCCGACGGCGGCGACACCACCCGGGCGCGCCGACCGCGACGTCCGACCCGACTCCGACCCCGGCCCCGATCCCGGCCTCAGTGCGCCGTGACCGCGAAGCGCAGTGGGGTGCCCGGGACCGCCTGGGCGGCGGCGGCGAGGTGTTCCTCGGGGACCACGCCGATCACCGGGTAGCCGCCGGTGACCGGGTGGTCCGCCAGGAACAGCACCGGGCGGCCGTCCGGGGGGACCTGGACCGCGCCCAACACCATGCCCTCGCTGGGTAGTTCGCCGGTGCGCGCCCAGCTCAGCGCGGGTCCGTCGGTACGCAGCCCGATGCGGTTGCTCGCCGAGGCCACGGTGTACCGCGCGACGCCCAGCGAGTCGCGGGCGGCCGGGGTGAACCAGTCCTGTCGCGGGCCGAGTACCAGCGGCAGGACCAGTTCGGTGGGCGGCCCGGGTCGCCGGGACACGTCCGCGTCGGGCGGCGTGGCGCCGGTCGGCTCGCCGAGCGGGAGTACGTCCCCGTCGGCCAGCGGCGCCGGGCCCAGGCCGGACAGCAGGTCGGCGGATCGGCTGCCCAGGACCGGTTCGACCGCGACTCCGCCGGCGAAGGCCAGGTAGCTGCGGAGTCCGGCGGTTGCCGGGCCGACGTCGAGCACGGCGCCCGCCGGAACCCGAACGGCCGCGCCCCACGCGACCGGGCACCCGTCGACCCGGACCGGGCAGGGCGCGCCGACCACCGCGGCCACGGTGGTCGCGCGCACCCGCACCGCGGTGCCGGTCACAGTGGTCTCCAGGGTCGCCGCCTCGGCCGGATTCCCCACGAGCCGATTGGCCACCCGATGCGCCGGCTGGTCCAACGCCCCGGACCGCGGCACCCCAAGATGCGCAAACCCCCCACGCCCCAGATCCTGAACGGTCGTCAGAGCCCCGGCCCGAACCACCTCGAAGCCCCGCACACTCACGCGCCCACCACCCCGAACCCCCACGAACCCACCGCGCCGGACGACCCGAACCCGCCTCGAAGGCCCACGCCCTGACCGGCCGCCGGCTCTCCGGGCGGCCTCATCCCGACCGTCCGCGTACCTGCACCCACCACCGCGAACCCGCCCCTACCGCGCACGCCCCTCGGCGCCCCGGCCCGACCCGCGCCGGCGCCACTCGTACTCATCCCGCGCCCACCGGCACGAACCGCACCCGTACGCCCGGGGCGAACAGTGCGGCCGGCTCCCGGGTCGCGTCCCACAGGATCGCGTCCGTGCTGCCGATCAGTTGCCAGCCGCCGGGGGAGGAGCGTGGGTATACGCCCGCGTACTCCCCGGCCAGGCCGACCGAGCCGACCGGGACCGCGGTACGAGGGGTGGCGCGCCGGGCCAGGTGGTAGCGCTCGGGCAGGCCGGTCAGGTAGCCGAAGCCCGGGGCGAAACCGCAGAACGCGACCCGGAAGGTGATCGCGCCGACGATCTCGGGGATCGCCGCCGGCGGCACCGACCACAACTCGGCGACCTCGGCCAGGTCCGGCCCGTCGTAGCGGACCGCGATCTCGATCCGCTCCCCCGACTCGGCGGACAGCGGCGGGATCCGCCATCCGGTGACCTCGGCGGCCAGCGCGGCCGGCTCCGCCAGGCCGTCGAGCAGCACCGTACGCGCCGCCGGCACGATCTCCCGGACCGCCGGGAGCGTGCCCGCCGCGCGTCGGCGCAGCAGTTCGGCGTGCAGCGCCTCGGCCCGGTCGGCCGTGTCCACCTCCAGGAGCAGTGCGTGTCGGCCCACCGGCAGGGTCCTCACGCGAACGGCTCCAGGGACACCTCGGCGGCCAGCAGCGCGCGGCGGACCCGCAGCGCCAACTCGGCCGCACCCGGGGTGTCGCCGTGCAGGCACAACGACCGGGCCGAGACGGCGACCCGCTCTCCCGTGAGGGCGACGACGGCGCCCTCACGCGCCATCGTCAACGAGCGGGACACCACCCGGTCGCCGTCCTGGACGACGGCTCCGGGTTCCCCGCGCGGCACGAGCGTGCCCTGCGCGGTGTATGCCCGATCCGCGAACGCCTCGCGTACGCAAGGCAGTCCGGCGGTCGAGGCGGCTTCGAGCAGACGCGAGCCGGGCAGCCCCAGGACCGGCAGCGCGCCACCGGCCAGCTGCACCCCGGCGACCACCGCGGCGGCCTGGTCCGCGTCCCACACCGTACGGTTGTACAACGCGCCGTGCGGCTTGACATACGCCACCCGCGCTCCCGCGGCGCGCGCGAAGACCTCCAACGCGCCGATCTGGTACGCCACTTCGGCGGCCAACTCGGCGGCCGGTACGTCCATCGCCCGGCGGCCGAAGCCGGCCAGGTCGCGATAGGAGACCTGGGCGCCGATCCGTACCCCCTGCTCGGCGGCCAGTTCGCAGACCCGGCGCATCGTGACCGGATCCCCGGCGTGGAACCCGCACGCGACGTTGGCGCTGGTGACCACGGACAGCAGCGCCGCGTCGTCGGTCAGCGTCCAGCGGCCGAAGCCCTCGCCCAGGTCGGCGTTGAGGTCGATCACGGTCGTACGTGTACTCGTACCGGTGCTCATGTTCACGCGCCGTCCATCCGCATCGCGGTGCAGATCATCTCGCACGCGTCGTCGAGGTAGCGCTCCAACACCGCCGCCGCGCCGAGCGTGTCGCCCGCCGCCAGCAGGTCGACGATCTGCCGGTTGCGGCACAGGAACGGCTCGTGCAGCGCGCGGGCCGAGGGCATGGCCAGGAAGGCCAGGCGCAGTTCGGCGATCAACCGGGTCATGTACTCGTCCAGGCGCGGGCTGCCCGCGAGCGCGACCACGGCCCGGTGGAAGCGCAGGTCCGCGGTGCCCACCTCGGCCCAGTCGCCGGTCGCGGCCGCCGCCTCGCCGCCGGCCACCGCCGCGTGCAGCGTGGCGAGTCGCTCGGGGCCGGCCACTTCGGCGTGCCGCAGTCCGGTGCCCTCCAGGGCCCGGCGGACCGCGTAGATGTCGATCACGTCGTCGGGGTCGAGCATCCGGACGAAGACGCCGCGGTTCATCTCGTGTACGACCAGTCGGCCGTCCACCAGCGTGCGAAACGCCTCGCGCAGCGTGTTGCGGGAGACGCCGAGGGCGGCGCCCAGGGCCTGTTCGGAGAGTCGGGTGCCCGGGGGCAGCGCGCCCTCGGCGATCCGATCCCGCAGCACCTCGGCGACGCGCTGCGCGGTGCCGGCTCGACCGAGCAGATCTCGATCGGCGGCGAGGCGCCCGAGCGTTTCGTCGGCCGAGGGCCGTGCGAGGTCGACGTCTTGGGCCATGTGGGGTCCCCCAGAGTGCGACGAGCGGTGCGGGAGGAGTAGATCAAGTTCCCGAGCCGTTCACAAGGTCTTGTGGGATTGTTCAACAATAGCTTAGCCTCCTCGGCACCTCCTCGTCCCCTCTGTTCGAGGACCCGAGCGTGGAAGGCTGCGCAAATGATTGTGCTCCTCGGCGTCCTGCTGGTGATCGTCGGGTTCGCCACCCGACGCAACCCCCTGCTGGTGGTCGGCGTCTCCGGCGTGGCCACCGGCCTGCTCGGCGACCTGTCGCCGCGCGAAGTGCTCGCCGCCTTCGGCAACGGCTTCGCGTCCAGCCGGGGTGTCACCATCTTCGCGATCACCCTGCCGGTGATCGGCCTCCTGGAACGCAACGGCCTCCAGGAGCAGGCCCGGAACCTGATCGCGAAGTTCGGCAGGCTGACCACCGGACGCTTCCTGGTGCTCTATCTCGGACTACGCCAACTCACCGCCGCCGTCGGCCTGGTCAGCCTGGGCGGCCCGGCCCAGACGGTCCGCCCGCTGGTGGTCCCGATGGCCGAGGGCGCGGCGGAACGCACGCACGGCGCGTTGCCGGAGAAGACGCGCGAGAAGATCCGTTCGCATGCCGCGGGCGCCGACAACGTCGGGCTGTTCTTCGGCGAGGACTGCTTCCTGGCGGTCGGCTCGATCCTGCTGATCACCGGGTTTGTGAACACCACGTACCACCAGCACATCGAGCCGCTGCACGTGGCGCTGTGGGCGATCCCCACCGCGGTCTTCGCCTTCCTCATCCACGGCGGCCGACTGCTGCGCCTGGACCGGACGTTGGCCCGCGACCTCGCGACGGCCGCCGCCGGCGCGCCCGTCGCCGCAACCGTTGCCGCAGGTCCCGCCGGGGTCGGCGTTGCCGAGGGGAAGCTCAAGTGATCAAGGTCGAATGGTTCTTCTGGCTGGTCGGCGCCGTATTCCTGGTGATGGCTGCGCAGATGCTGGTGGACCGCACCAACCCCAAACGATTCGGCAGCGCCGCGTTCTGGGGTCTGCTCGGCGCGGGCTTCATCTACAGCACCCGGGTCGTGGAGAAGACCTCGCCGGCCGAACCGCTGGGCGTGGCCGTATTGGTGATGGTGTGTCTGGCCGGCTTCGGGTTCACCGGCAGGGGCACGGTAGCGACCACCACGCGCGAGCAACGGGTGGCCCTGGCCTCCCGATTGGGGGGCAGGATCTTCATCCCGGCGCTGACCATCCCGGTGGTGGCGATGATCTTCGCGGTCGTGGTGAAGAAGTGGCACATCGGCTCCGACCCGGTACTGCAAAAGGGCAGCGAGACCATCCTCGGGCTCGGCATCGGGGCGATCGTCGCCCTGGTGGTGGGCATGCTGGTGGTCCGGGAGAAGCGGATCAGCGTGCCGATCCACGAGGGCCGCTCGATGCTGGAGGCGATGGGCTGGGCCCTGCTGCTGCCGCAACTGCTCGCCACGCTCGGCTCGATCTTCCAGGTGTCGGGGGTGGGCAAGCAGGTCGGCGTGCTCACCTCGAAGGTGCTGCCGGACGGCAAGATCTACATCGCGGTGATCGTGTACTGCCTGGGCATGTTCCTGTTCACCCTGATCATGGGCAACGCCTTCGCCGCGTTCCCGGTGATGACCGCGGCGATCGGCTGGCCGGTCCTGGTGGTCGAGGGTGGTGGCGACCCGGCGGTGGTGCTCGCGCTGGGGATGCTCGCGGGCTTCTGCGGCACGCTGTGTACGCCGATGGCGGCCAACTTCAACCTCGTGCCCGCGGCGTTGCTCGGGCTCAAGGACCAATACGGGCCGATCAAGGCGCAGTTGCCGACGGCGGGGGCGCTGCTTGTGGTCAACATCGGGATCATGTCGGCATTCGCCTTCTGAGCCCGTCCCGTCCCGTCGTATGTCGTATGTCGTTTCAGGAGGCAACAGCCATGACCCGCGTACTCGTCACCGGTTTCGAGCCCTTCGGCGACGAGGCCACCAACCCGTCGTGGGCGGCCGTCCGACTGTTCGCGGACGCGCCCGGGGCCGGCCTCGAGGTGACCGCGGTCGAGCTCTCGTGCGTGTACGGGCTCGCCCTGGACGAACTGCGCGCGGCGGTGGCGCGGGTCGAGCCGGATCTGGTGGTGTGCGTGGGGCAGGCGGGCGGGCGGCCGAACGTGACGGTGGAGCGGGTCGCGATCAATATCGACGACGCGCGGATCCCGGACAACGCCGGCCGACAGCCGATCGACGTGGCGATCGTCGAGGGCGGCCCCGCCGCGTACTTCGCGACGCTGCCGATCAAGGCGTGCGTGGAGGCGGTCCGCGCGGCGGGGGTGCCGGCGGCGGTGTCGCACACGGCGGGCACGTTCGTCTGCAACCACGTCTTCTACGGCCTGATGCACCTGCTCGCCACCGAACATCCCGCCGCCCGGGGCGGCTTCGTCCACATCCCGTACTCCTCCGACCAGGTCACCGACCGTGCGGAGCCGTCGCTCCCGGTGCCCACGATGGTCACCGCGCTCCGGGCGATCGTGACCACGGCGGCGAGCCGCACCGAGGACATCACCGCACCGGGCGGCACGACCCACTGATGCCCGTGGGCGCCGTGCTCCGCCGCGCGGCGCGGCGCCGGCGGGGTTGCGTCCCCGTCCGTGGACCTTACGGGGGGTCCACGGACCGGGGCCGGATCGGGGGCGGGGGTGGTCGGCGGCGGCGCCGCACGGGGTACGGCGCCGCCGCCGACCGGGTGCGTCGGGGGGCGGTCCGGGAATCGGGCGCGGCCCGTACGCCGCCCGGACCGTGATCCGCCGGTCGAGGCGGTAACCGGACCGCGACCCACCGGTCGAGGCGGTATCCGGAAGTCGCACCTCGGTGCCGCTCCCGAGCCGGGCGCCGCGTCGCCATGGGTTGCGCGCGGGCCGCCGGCGGTCACCCGTTCGGGCAGTCGGGCTGGACTTTCCGGAAACCGGGCCCCTGGGGTGGATGAGGCGGGCCAGTCCGGGACCTCCACCTTGACTTTCGGTAGTCAAAAGATCACATTGTGACGTTTTCCACATGCGTGCGCATCTCCGCCCGGTTTTCCTGGAAGCCGCGAGCGCGGTTGTCCGCAGCGGTGGGCCCCACCGCCTCCGGGCTCGCCGGAGGTTGACGACATGCCCTCGATCAACAGGCTGCTGGGCCCGATGTTGCTCGGCGCGGGTCTGGCGATGGCGGTCCCGGCGACCGCGCACGCCCTGCCGGCCGGTAATCCCGTGGACTGCGCGCAGGCGGTCGCCGCCGCCGCGAAGGCGCAGCTCCAGTACGACGCCGCGGTGGTGGACCTCGGCCGGGACGCCGCCGGCGGGCGGCCCGACCGGGCCCGGCAGGAGCAGGTCGAGCGGGCCAAGACCGAGATGAACGCCACCGCCTCCACCGCCGCGCGACTGTGCCCGGACGTCAAGGCCCCGGCGCACGAGGGCACATCAACCGACAAGGGCCCGGCATCCTCGGCCGAGAACGAGCACGGGACGCCCCCGGAGCATGCGGTCGGCCATGTCGCGGCCCCCTCGGGCAGCATGGACACCGGCGGCGGCAGTACCTCCGACACCCCGAGCGGCAGCGAAATCGCGGTCGGCGCGGCCCTGTTCGCCACCGGTGCCGGCCTGGCCCTGCGCCGCCTCCGGGGTCGCTGAACCGCCGCCTCCGGCCGCCCACCCGCGTTCCCGCCCCGCCGATCCCCTCGCGCGGTACGGGAACGCGGTGACGTGTAGCGGCTTCGTGGGTTCGGGTGTACGAGCCCGTCGCGGTGTGCGCTCTCGATCCGCCGCCCGGCCCGCAGCGAGCAGCCCGCAGCAGCCTGTCCCAGCCACCGAGTCAGGAGCCCGCGTGGACGCAGCCGTTCCCGCCGACGAGCCTCGTCGCAGGCGTGGCCTCGGGTCCGTCGGCGCGGGGGTCGTCGTGATGTGCCTGGGGGCCGTGTTGCTCGTCAACGGGACCGGCGCTCCGGGACCGCCGCCGCAACCGGCGAGTGGGCAGAGCTATCCGGATGTGGTGCGGCCGGTGCCGCGTGATCCGCCCCCGCTCGCCCCGTTGTCCGCCGCCGCGCCGATTCGGGTACGGATCCCGGCGATTCGGGTGGATGCGCCGTTGACCGGGCTCGATCTGCAGGCCGGCGGCCGACTCGCGGCACCGCCGGCGGACGAGCCGAATCTCGCGGGCTGGTATCGGGACGGCACCACCCCCGGCGCCGGCGGTACCGCGATCGTGGCCGGACACGTGGACACCGGGGAGGGGCCGGCCGTCTTCTACCACCTCGGCGCCCTGCACCCGGGGAACACCGTCGAGGT
Organism: Embleya sp. AB8; assembly: GCF_049739465.1. Lineage (NCBI taxonomy): Bacteria > Bacillati > Actinomycetota > Actinomycetes > Kitasatosporales > Streptomycetaceae > Embleya > Embleya sp. AB8. The sequence continues at coordinate 570 of NZ_JBMHHY010000016.1, read as the reverse complement.
GGACCGCGCCGACGGCGACACCGCGATCTTCACGATCGACGCGATCGAGGTCTACCGCGCCGAGCACTTCCCCGACCACCGCGTCTACACGGCCGCGACGGGCGCGGAACTACGCCTGATCACCTGCGGCGCCGGCTACGACCACACCGAACAGCACTACCTGGGCAACGTCGTCGCCTACGCCCACCTCACCGCCCATCGACCCCTCGGCGCGCCGCCGCTGCGCCGTTCCTGACGAGCACCCGGGCCCCGCTCACCCTCCACGCCGCCCCGAGCCGGCACGCCGCCGCCCCCGGACACCCGCCGGCCGCACGAGCGCACCCCCCCGACCGGCCGAGCATCCCCGTCACACCACCCCCAACCCGCAGCCACCCACCGAGCGCCGCAGCCGACCGCCCGAACGACCTCCGCTCACGCGGGCGCCGCAGCCACCCGCCCAACGGCCTTTACCCACCGGGGCGCCGCAACCCACTGTCCGAACGGCCCGCGCCTACCGGGGTGTTACGGCCCGGCGTCGGAACGGCCCGGTGCGTTCGGGTGCTGCGGCTGGCTTCCCGAACGGCTTGCGCT